>DAIOGY010000001.1:0-23216 GCA_036745005.1 Acidimicrobiales bacterium
CGGCGTCCGTGACCTCCCACAGCGCCGCGCCGCCGGCGACGACGCCCGCGCCGGCGACGACCGCGTCGAGGCGTCCGAAGTGTCGCGTCGCGGTCTCGACGGCCAGGCCCATGTCGGTGGCGCTGCGCACGTCGCCGACCAGTCCCAGCACGGCGTCGCCGTGTCGCGCCACCACGGCGTCGAGCTCGGCGGGCGTCGCCATCGCGTAGGGGACCTCGGGGACGTCGCGGCACCGGTCGACCGCCACGACGTGGTAGCCCTCGGCGACCAGCGCGTCGACGGTCGCGGCGCCGATGCCGCGGGCGGCCCCCGTGACGACCGCGACCCGGTTCACGAGCCGAGCACCCGAGAGAAGCCCACGGGAGCGATGACGTCGTCACGGGTGAGTTCGTCGGCGCGAGCGCGCCCGAGCGCGCGCAGGGTGGCGTCAAGCCCAGTGCGCAGGATGTCCAGCACGTTCTCCACCCCCGCTTGTCCGTTCGCCGCCAGACCCCACAGCGACGCGCGGCCGATCATGACGGCCCGCGCGCCCATCGCCAGCGCCTTGGCGACGTCTCCCCCGCGGCGCACCCCGCCGTCGAGCAGGACCTCCACCTGGTCGCCCACGGCGTCGGCGACGCTGGCGAGCGCGCGGATCGACGCCGGCGTGCCGTCGAGGTTGTTGCCGCCGTGATTGGACACCGACAGCGCGCTGGCCCCGACGTCGACCACCCGGCGCGCGTCGTCGACGCGGCAGATCCCCTTGACCATGAAGGGCCCATCCCACTGGCCGCGCAGCCACGCGACGTCCGCCCAGGCGGGCGGCGGCGTCGCCATCCACTCGCCGTAGGCCTGGAAGAACGTGGGCGTCAGCCCCCCGGGCCGCGCCATGTTCGGCGCCTCCAGGCCCGGCAGGTGGCCCGAGCTCACGAACGACCACAACCACCCGGGCCGCGCGAGCGCCTCGGGGGCCAGCCTCGCCATCGCCGCCAGGTCGAGGCGCTCGGGGATCCAGGGACTGCCCCAATCGCGCCCGTGGGCGAAGGACCAGTCCAGCGTGAGGATGAGGCCCGCCGCGCCGGCGGCGCGCGCCCGCTCCAGCCGGGCGACCATCGCGTCACGGTCGCCCGACCAGTACACCTGGAAGAGGACGGGCGCTCCGGCCCCGGCCACGTCCTCGATGCTCCGGCTGGCGAAGGAGCTCAAGCCCATCGCGACGCCCCGGCTGGCGGCGGCGCGCGCGACGGGGAGCTCCCCGTCGGGGTGCACGGCCTGGACACCGGTCGGCGAGATCACGACCGGCATCGACAGCGCCACGCCCATCACCGTCGTCGCGAGGTCCCGGGTGGCCGCGAGGTCGGCGACGTGGGGCGCGAAGCCCAGCTGCTCGAAGGCGGCGACGTTGTCGTCCATGGTCAGGCCCCGCTCGGTTCCGGCGACCAGGGCCCCGTACACGGAGCGCGGCAGGCGGCGCTCGGCGCGGCGCTGGGCCTCCG
Source organism: Acidimicrobiales bacterium (assembly GCA_036745005.1). Taxonomy (GTDB): domain Bacteria; phylum Actinomycetota; class Acidimicrobiia; order Acidimicrobiales; family RAAP-2; genus RAAP-2. The sequence goes on from DAIOGY010000001.1 coordinate 1,476, forward strand.
CCACCGACTCGAACCACGACCTGGTCACTGACACCCCCGACTCGAGCCGACCTTAGTTGAGCGCCCCCGCGGGTCCCTTGTCTCAGCGGGCCGACAGGGTCACCGGCACCCGGCGCGAGTGGTCCGCGCGAGGGGCCGGCACCGCGCCATCGCGACGCGCCAGCGCGGCCTCGCCGTGACCGAACACGCACTCGGGGTCGGGGTCGGTCAGCTCGAGGCCGGTGAAGAACTTCGCCGCCATGCACCCGCCGCGGCACGCGTCGTACGAACCGCACGACGTGCACGCTCCGCCGCTTCCCGGCGCGCGCAGCGTCGCGAAGAGCTCGCTGTCGCGCCACACGACGCCGAACCCGGCGTCGCGAACGTTGCCCGCCAGGAACTCGTCGTGGATGACGAACGGGCACGCGTAGACGTCGCCCACGGGATCGATGAGGCACACGACGCGGCCGGCCCCGCAGAGATTGAGACCCTCGAGGGGACTGCCCAAGGCCGAGAGGTGAAAGAAGGAGTCGCCGGTCAGCACCTCGGGACGTTCGCGCAGCCACCGGTAGAGTTCGCGGCCCTGTTCGCGCGTGGGGTGCAGCGTCGACCAGACGTCCGCGCCGCGGCCCGACGGCCGCAGCCGGGTGAGGCGCAACTGGGCGCCGTAATGATCGGCCAAGGCCGCGAAGTCGTCCAACTGGCTGACGTTCTCGCGGGTGACCACCACCGAGATCTTGAACGCGCCGAAGCTGGCCGCGGCGAGCTCGTCCATGGCCCGGCGCGCGGCCGTGAAGCTCCCCGTGCCACGAACGGAATCGTTCGTCGCCTCATCCGCCCCGTCCACGGAGACCTGGATATCGAGGTAGTCCATCGCGGCGAGACGGCGCGCGGCCGACGCGTCGATCCGGGTGCCGTTGGTCGAGAACTTGACGCCGACGTGCCGTTCCACGGCGTACTCGACCAGGTCGTAGAAGTCGCGGCGGATCGTCGGTTCGCCGCCGCCCACGTTGACGTAGAAGATCTTCATCGAGGCGATCTCGTCGATCAGCGCTCGCGCCTCGCCGGTCGTCAGTTCGCCCGGGTCCCTGCGGCCCGACGAGGAGAGGCAGTGCACGCACGCGAGGTTGCAGGCGTACGTGAGCTCCCACGTGAGGCAGATCGGCGCCGCCAAGCCGAGCTCGAAACGGTCGCGCAGCGGCGAGTCAACGGCCACGGATGATCCCCGCGTCGGCCAGCGCGCGCAGGGCGCGCCGACAACCCGCCCTCGTGCGAGCGTCGTCCAGCGAGTCGAGGGCCTCGTCGGCGCTCGCGAACTGATCGAGCCGCCTTACCAGCGCGACGAGGTCCGCGGACTTGAGGAACACCAGGCGCCGGTTCCCGTGATGGTAGGCCAGGGCGCCAAAGGACTCGTCGCGCAGCGACACGTCCGAGCTGAGGCACCACGCGCCCGACCCGTCGAAGTCCGTCGGCGCCGGGGCCGGGGCCGCCACGGTCTAGTAGACGCCGCAGAGGCCGTCGATGGAGACCTCCTCGACGAGGAGCTCCTCGACGTCCTCGCTCGTCTCGTCGGTCTGTACCTCGTCCTCGGTCTGGGTCGACACGGCGCCTCCTTGACCCCACCATTCTGGCCCCTGCGTCTCCGCGCGACGGCCACCGGGTGCCAGACTGCGCTGTGGGCGCGACGTTCCCCCGTGAGGCACCGTTGCCGGCCGGCACGCGGGTCACGCTCAACGCCTCAGCCCGCTTCGTGGCCGACGACCTCGTCGTGGGCGGGTCCCCGTGGCGCCTGCTCAAGGTCTCGGGCGCCGCCCGCCAGGTGCTGGCCCGCTGGCGCGGCGATGGCGTCGTGGCGCCGGGCGAGGAACGCCTCGCCCGCACGCTCGTGCGCCGGGGACTGCTCGACGTCCGCCTCGCTCCGCTCGAGACGGTGGCCGACGTCGACGTCATCGTGCCGGTGCGCGATGACCCGGCGAACCTCGAACGGCTCCTGCGCGAACTCGACGGCTTGAACGTCACGGTCGTCGACGACGGGTCACGAGACCCCGACGTGGTCACGGCGATCTGTGCGGCGCACGAGGTGCGCCTCATCCGCCACGACGCGAGCGAGGGCCCGGGCGCGACTCGCAACGCCGGCGCGCGAGCGACGGGTCGTCCCTTCATCTGGTTCGTCGACGCCGACGTTGCGCTCAACGACGCGCGCAGAGCGCTGGCGATCCTCCGGGCTGGCGTCGCCGACCCGGCCGTGGGCGCGGCGGCGGCGCGGGTCCGCGGAGCCGCGGGTGCGACGGCCCGGGAGCACTTCGAGCACGGCTACGGACCCCTCGACCTGGGCGCGCGCGGCGGGATCGTCCATCCCGCCGGACCGGTCCCCTACGTGCCGAGCGCCTGCCTGCTGATCCGCCGCGACGCCTTCGCCGCCGGTTTCGACCCGACCATGCTCGTCGGCGAGGACGTGGACCTCATCTGGCGTCTGGTCGAGGAGGGCTGGCTGGTGCGCTACGAGGCCGGCGTGGTCGTCGAGCATCCCGCGCGCGACACGTGGGGCTCGTGGTGGCGCCAACGGATCGCGTACGGGCGCTCCAGCGCCGACCTGGCCGCGCGCCACGGGTCACGGATGGCCCCGCTGCGCGCCGACCGCTGGACGCTCGTCGCGTGGACCGGTGTGCTGGCGCGGGCGCCCTGGGTGTCGGCGCGCGCCGTCGCCGTCGTGCACGCCTCGCTCACGCGACAGTTGGCCGGGGCGAGCAACGCCCCGTCGAGGGCGGCGACCTCGCTGGTGGCTCGCACGGTCGTCGCCGCCGGGGGTCCGCTGGCGCGCGCCCTCGTTCGCTCCTACGGCCCCGCGCTCTGGCTCGCGGCGGCGCACCCGCGGCTGCGCCGCCGCGCCCTGATCGTGCTGGCCGTCGGGACGGCGTGGCGCTTCAAGGGCACGCGGCCTCGCCTGAGTGACCTCTGCCTCGGCGTCGCCGACGACCTCGCCTACGCCCTCGGCGTCGTCGACGGCGCGTGGCGCGCGCGCTCGCTGGCCAGCCTCACGCCGGCGATCTCCCCGTCGTCGATCACCTGGCGAGAGGTGCTCGTCGCGCGGAGCCGCGGTTAAAAGCGCACCACCCCGCGCACGTTCTCGCCGGCCTCGAGGTCCAGGTAGCCCTGGTTGACGTCGTCGATCGTGTACTCCTTCGTGATGATCTCGTCGATCATCAGCCGGCCCTCGTGGTGCAGGCGCAGGAGCTTGGGGATCTGAACGCGCGGCGCCTCCGAGCCGAAGAGCGTGCCGCGCAGCTCCTGGTTCATCAACGTGAACATCGCCAGGTTGATGTCGACCTGGGTCTGCGAGAAGGGCGCAATTGCGGTCGCCACGATCACGCCGCCCTTGGCGGTAATCGAACGGGCCTCTTCAACCAGCTCGCCGGTCAGCCTCCCCGGGGTCAGGATCACCACGTCGCAGTTGCGCCCGGTGGTCAGGTCGGCCAGGAAGGAGAACGCCGCCTCCAGCGCAGACGCCGCGCCGTGCGTCGCGCCGATCTTCGTGGCCCGCTCGACCTTGGAGGGGTTGGTGTCGATGGCGATGACCGCGCGGGCCCCCGCGTGGACCGCGCCCTGGATCGCCCCGGAGCCGACCCCGCCGCAGCCGATCACCGCCACCACGTCGCCCGGTCGCACGTTGCCGCGCGTCGCCGCCGACCCGAAGCCCGTCGTCAGGCCGCACGAGAGCAGGGCGGCCGCACGCAGGTCGTACCACGGGTCGATGCGGACCAGTGACGCCTCGTGGACCACCATGTACTCGCTGAAGGTGCCCAGCTGCGCGTAACGGTTGAGCGGCTGGTCGCCGAAGCGGTGGCGCCACGTGCGGTCCGAGATCATGGGTCCCACCAGCGTCGTGGCGCCGAGGTCGCAGATGAAGGGCCGGCCCGAGGCGCAGTAGTGGCATCGTCCGCACGAGGGGATGAAGGAGGTGGCGACGTGGTCGCCGACCGCGACGGTGGTGACGCCCTCGCCCACCGCCTCGACGACCCCGGAGCCCTCGTGGCCCCCGATGATGGGGAACATCGACTCCGCGCCGAAGAGGGCCAGGACCTCCGGCGGCGCGGTCATGTCGCCAGTGCGCGCGTGCTCGTCGGAGTGGCACAGGCCGGAGAAGGCGGTCTTGACCTTGACCTCGTAGGCGTGGGGCTCGTCGATCTCGATCGACTCGGTGTGCCACGGTCCGTTGACCTCGGTGGCGATGGCGGCCTTGACCTGCATGGTTCCCCCTTCGAGCGGCACCCGTACTCTACCGAGGCTGCTACATCTGCTCGGGGGCGTCGATGCCGAGCAGCGACAGGCCGAGCGACAAGGTGCGCGCGGTCAGGTCGCACAGCGCCAAGCGCTCGTCGCGCGACGCGCCCTCGGCCGCGAGCACCGGGCACGCCTCGTAGAAGGCGGTGAAGCGCTGGGCCAGGTCGAACAGGTACGTGCAGAGCCGGTGGGGCTGGTTGGTGGCCAGCGCGCCCGCGACCGCCTCGGGCAGCGCCAGGAGACCGAGCGCCAGCTGGCGCTCCGCGCCGTCGGTCAGGGCGAACGCCGCTGACGGCGTCCACGGCGTCCCCAGGCGCCGGAAGATCGAGCGGATGCGCGCGTGCGCGTACTGCAGGTACGGCCCGGTGTCGCCCTCGAAGGCCAGCATGCGGTCGAAGTCGAAGACGTAGTCGCGCTGGCGCTCGGTCGCCAGGTCGGCGTACTTAATCGCGGCGCGCGCGATCTGCGTGGCGAGCGCGTCGCGCTGGGCATCGCTGAGGTCGCTCGCACGATCGGCCAGCCCCGCGCGGGCGCGCGACGCGGCCTCGTCCAGCAGGTCGACCAGCTTGACCGTCTCGCCGCTGCGCGACTTGAACATCTTGTGGTCGGTGCCCAGGACGTTGCCGAAGCCCACGTGCTCGCATCTCACCCCCTCGGGCAGCCACCCGGCCAGGCGCGCGACGGCGAAGACCATCTCGAAGTGCTGGGCCTGAGGGGCGCCGACCACGTAGAGCAGCACGTCGCCGCCGAGGCGCTCGACGCGGTCGCGCAGCGCCGCGAGGTCGGTCGCGGCGTAGCCGTACCCCTCATCGCTCTTCTGGACGATGAGCGGCAGGGGCTCGCCGTCGCGGTTGGTGAATCCTGGCGGGAACACGCACAGCGCTCCGCCGCTCTCGACCAGCAGACCCTTCGACTCCAGCTGCGCCACGACCTCGCCCAGGTGCTCGTTGTAGGCGGACTCGCCGCGCACGTCGTCGCGCGAGAGCGTGATGTCGAGCTTCTCGTACACGTCGCCCAGGTAGGCGACCGACTCGTCGACGAGCACGCGCCACAGGCGCCGGGTCTCCGGCTCTCCGGCCTGCAGGGCGACGACGCGCTCGCGGCTTCGCTCGCGGAACCCCTCGTCGGTGTCGAACTTCGCGCGGGCGTCACGATAGAAGCCGTCGAGGTCGCCGATGGACAGGGACGCGACCGCTTCGGCCTCGCCGAGGTCAACCAGGTGCTCGACCAGCATGCCGAAGGGGGTCCCCCAGTCGCCGACGTGGTTGCGCGCCAGGACCCGGTGGCCCGCGAACCGGTAGAGGCGAGCCAGGGCGTCGCCGATCACGGTCGAGCGCAGGTTGCCGACGTGCATCTCCTTGGCCACGTTGGGCGACGAGTAGTCGAGGACGACGGTGGCGGGGTCGGCGACGCTCGCCACGCCGAGGCGAGCGTCGCCCAGGAGCGCGCGCAGTTGCGCGTCGAGAAAACCCCTGGTGAGGGTGAGGTTGAGGAACCCCGGGCCGGCGACCTCCACCTCGGCGAGCCCCGACAGGTCGACGCGCGACACGACGTCGTCGGCCACGTCGCGCGGCGCGCGCCCGAGCGACTTGGCCAGCGCCATCACGCCGTTGGCCTGGTAGTCGCCGCGCTCCGAGGGCCGCAGGACGGGGTCGGCGCCCGGTGCGAGCGCGTCGAAGGCGATCTCCAGGCGCGCGAGCACCGTGTCGTAGGTGGACGTCATGGCGCCCAGTCTCCCACGAGCCGCGGCGCCCCCCGGTCCCGCTGCGCCCCCGGGTCGCAGGCGGCAGAATGGGGGCATGACCTCCCCCTCGCTCGACTCCTTCAACGCCCGGCGGACCCTCGACGTCGCCGGGCGCGCGCTCGACTACTTCTCTCTGCGCGCCGACTCCCTGGCGGACTTCGGCGTCGACCGGCTCCCGTACGGGGTCAAGATCCTGTTGGAGAACCTCCTGCGCCGCGAGGACGGCGTGCACGTCACGCGCGCCGACATCGAGGCCCTGGCCCGGTGGGCCACCACGCCCACTCGCCACGGCGAGGCGGCCGGCGACGAGGCGCGCGAGATCGCCTTCACCCCCGAGCGCGTGCTGATGCAGGACTTCACGGGCGTCCCCTCGGTCGTGGACCTCGCCGCGATGCGTGACGCGATCATCGCCCTGGACGGCGACCCGGCGCGCATCAACCCGCTGATCCCGGTGGAGCTGGTGATCGACCACTCGGTCATCGCCGAGAGCTCCGGGGAGCCGTCGAGCTTCGCGACCAACGTGGACATCGAGTACCAGCGCAACATCGAGCGCTACACGTTCCTCAAGTGGGCGCAAGGCTCCTTCGAGCGGTTCCGGGTCGTGCCCCCGGGCATGGGCATCTGCCACCAGGTGAACCTCGAGTACCTGGCGCGCGTCGTCTTCGATCACGACGGCGAGGCCTTCTTCGACACGCTGGTCGGCACCGATTCGCACACGACCATGGTCAACGGCCTCGGCGTCCTCGCGTGGGGGGTGGGGGGCATCGAGGCCGAGGCCGCGATGCTGGGCCAGCCCACGTCGATGCTCATCCCCCCGGTGGTCGGGCTTCGCCTCACCGGGGCGACCCGCGAGGGCGTGACCGCGACCGACGTCGTGCTCACGATCACCCAGCTGCTGCGACGCCAGGGCGTCGTGGGCAAGTTCGTCGAGGCCTTCGGGCCTGGCGTGGCCGCGCTCTCGCTCGAGACCCGCGCGACCATCGGCAACATGTCGCCCGAGTACGGGGCGACGTGCACGCTCTTCCCCATCGACCAGGTCACCGTCGACTACCTGGCCTTCACCGGGCGCAGCGCCGAGCAGCTCGCCCTCGTCGAGGCCTACGCCCGGGCCCAGGGGGTCTGGCACGACGCGAGCGCTCCCGAGCCGGAGTACTCCGACATCGTCGAGCTCGACCTCGACTCGGTCGAGCCCAGCCTGGCCGGGCCCAAGCGGCCCCAGGACCGCGTCGGGCTGCCCGAGGCGCGCGGCGCGTTCCGCGAGGCCCTCGGCCGCGAGCCGCTGGACGTGCGCGGGGTCGACGCCGCCGACCACCTGCGCGACGGCGCGGTGGTCATCGCGGCCATCACCTCGTGCACTAACACTTCCAACCCGGCGGTGCTCGTGGCGGCCGGGCTCGTCGCGCGCCGCGCCGTCGAGCGGGGGCTCATCGTCAAGCCTTGGGTGAAGACCACCTTGGCTCCGGGGAGCCGCGTCGTCACCGACTACCTGGAGCGGGCCGGGCTCATCGAGCCGCTCGAGAAGCTCGGCTTCTACCTCGCCGGGTACGGCTGCACCACCTGCATCGGCAACTCCGGGCCGCTGCTGGCCGGGGTCTCGGAGGCGTCCAACGCGAACGACCTGTCGGTGGTCTCGGTGCTCTCGGGCAACCGGAACTTCGAGGGCCGCGTCCACCCCGACGTGAAGCAGAACTTCCTCGCCAGCCCGCCGCTGGTCATCGCCTACGCCCTGGCCGGAACGATGGACATCGACCTGACCAGCGAGCCGCTCGGCGACGGGTCCGACGGCGCGCCGGTGTTCCTGAAGGACCTGTGGCCCACCGACGCCGAGGTGGCCGACGCCGTGCGCGCCTCGATCTCCCCGTCGATGTTCGTCGAACGCTACGGCGCCGTCTTCGACGGCGACGAGCGCTGGGCCGCGATACCCGCCACCGCAGCCGTGACCTACGACTGGGACGACCGCTCGACCTACGTCAAGCTCCCCCCGTACTTCGAGGGACTCACCAAGCAGCCGGGCGTCGTGGCCGACGTCACCGGGGCGCGCGTCCTGGCCAAGCTCGGCGACTCGGTGACGACCGACCACATCTCGCCAGCCGGCTCGATCCGGCCGGACTCTCCCGCCGGGCGCTACCTGACCGACGGGGGCGTCTCGCGCGGGGACTTCAACAGCTACGGCGCGCGGCGCGGCAACCACGAGGTGATGATGCGCGGCACCCTGGCCAACGTGCGCCTGCGCAACCAGCTCGCCCCGGGCACCGAGGGCGGCGTCACGCTCAAGCTGCCCGAGGGCACCGAGATGTCGATCTTCGACGCGGCGATGGCCTACGGCGCCGAGGGCGTGGCGCTGATCGTTCTCGGCGGCAAGGAGTACGGCAGCGGCTCGAGCCGCGACTGGGCCGCCAAGGGCGTGAAGCTCCTCGGGGTTCGCGCGGTGCTCGCCGAGAGCTTCGAGCGTATCCACCGGTCCAACCTGGTGGGCATGGGCGTGCTGCCCCTCGAGTTCCTGAGCGGCGAGTCCGCCGCCGCCCTGGGGCTCGACGGCACTGAGACGTACGCGATCCACGGCCTGGACGCGCTCAACCGGGGCGAGACGGTGCCCCGCGTGAGCGTCACCGCGACGCGCGACGACGGTGGCGCGACGAGCTTCGAGGCGCGCCTGCGCATCGACACGCCCACCGAGGCCGAGTACTACCGCCACGGCGGCGTGCTCAACTACGTGCTGCGCCAGCTGGCCGCCTAGTCCTTCTTGACCGCGTGGGACGCTGCGGTGTCCACGCTGTCGTGGAAGTGCACGCGCGCGAGCGCCTCGTCGCCGAAGTGGGTGATCTCGTGGTGCACCGTGTCGTTGGCGCGCGCCACGAGCACACCGATGTCGTCGTGGGCGAGGTCCCGCACGACCTGGGCCAGGGTCACGAGGCCGGTGTAGTCGCAGTCGGCCATCGCCACGGCGTCGATGATCACGTGGGTGGCGTCGGGATTCTTCGCGAGCAGGTCGTGGATCTCGCGTCGGAAGACACCGGCGTTGGCGAAGTACAGCGGCTCGTCGAAGAGCACGACGAGAAGGTGGTCGACCGGGACGACGGACTTCATGTCCAGTGGTTCCCAACTGGTCGTGCCCTTGCGCCGGCCCAGCACGAGCATGCGCGGCCGCGCCGAGCGCCAGGTGCGGTCCAGGATGGCCAGGCCCACGGCCACCGCCAGTCCGATCTCCACGCCGAGCACGATGACGCCCAGGCAGCTGACCATCGCCAGGGCGAACTCGACCCGGCTGATGCGCAGGACATTGACCAGTTGGGGGATCTTGATCAGGCGGGCGGCGACGAAGATCAGGACGCCGGCCAGCACCGCCAGGGGGATGTCGCGCGCGTAGGTGGCCAGCGGGGAGAACGCCACCGCGCCCACCACCGCCACCAGGCCGACCATCTTCGTGCGCCCCCCGGCCAGTCCCACGACGGTCGTGCGGGCGGGACTGGCGTTGACCGGGAAGGCCCCGGCGAGGCCGGCCACCACGTTGGCCACGCCCACGCCGATGAAGTCGCGGTCGAGGTTGTCGGCCGCGCCGATCTCGTCGGCCGACGAGCGGGCCGTGGCGGCGCTCTGGCTGATGATCACGACCAGCAGTGTCAGCGACGTCGTGACCACGACGCCCCACGCGTGAGCCGAGAGCCAGTGCAGGCGCCATTGGGGCAGCCCGGCACTGACCGAGCCGAGCACCAGCACGCCGTGGTTGGTGAGCGAGAGTCCCACCGACAGGAACGTCGCGCCCAGGACCGCCGCCAGCGCCGTCGGCCAGCGCGGGTTCACCCGCTCGCCCACCACCATCACCGCCAGCGTGCCCACGGCCAGGGCGATCGACCACCCGCTCGGGTGCGAGAGGTGGTGGATCAGCCAGTTGAGCCGCGAGGCGACCGACTCGCCGCCCGAGGGCACGCCGAACACCCGAGGCAGCTGGTGGACGACGATGATCACGCCGATGCCCGCCATGAAGCCCCCGACGATGGGTACCGAGAGGAAGTCGGCCAGCCACCCGAGGCGCAGCAGCCCCACGACCGCGACCATCACGCCGGTGACGACCGCCGTCGCGGCCAGCAGCGAGAGGTAGGGCGCCGAGGCGGGGGCCGCGAGGCGTAACAGGGCCACGGCGAAGAGCGGGGCGATCGTCGAGTCGGCGCCCACCGACATGATCGGGTTCGAACCGAGGACGAGGAAGGCCGTCCCCGCCGCGATGAAGGCGATCAGCGCGGTGAACGCGGGGACGCCGGCGAGCTGGGAGGTCGCCAACTGCTCGGGGATGGCGATGGCCAGCAGCGTGACCCCGGCCAGCACCTCGCCGCCCAGGTTCTCGCGCGAGAGGCCGAGGAGGAGTTGGCCGAGGCCGTGGGCCGGGACCCTCTGGCCCACCTTGACGCGCGCGGGCTGGTGCTTGGAGCCGTGGCCCATGGGCCAACCCTACGACGCGCTGCGCGCGAGCTCAGGCCGTGGTGATGACCCGGAAGCCTTCCGCGAGGCGCGCCTTGCCCATGCCGGCGGCCTTGGCCGTGCGCCGCGACCACTGGCGCACGAACTTGCCCAAGTCGTCGCGGTGCCCGACCTGGCTCTCGTGACGGCGCAGCGCGGCGATCTTGCGGTCGAAGGTCTTGGTGATGTCCACGACCATCGTGGGCGAGACGCCGGCGAGCCAGACCTTGGTGACCGTGTGGGGCTCAAAGCCCTCGCGCAGCAGCTCGGGGAAGGCGTGGGGGTTGCGCGCATCGGGATAAACGGCCCGCAACGTCGCCTCACCGGTTGAGAGGTGGTCGGGGTGGCTCGCGAAGATCCGCTCGTAGTTGCGCTCGGGGCTCTGGGTGATGACGAGGTCGGGCCGGAAGGAGCGGATGCACCGGGCGATCTCGCGACGCAGCAGGAGCGTGGGCTCAACCTGGCCGTCGGGCCAGCGCAGGAACGTCAGCTCGGTGACGCCGACCTCGGCCGCCGCGGCGCGCTGCTCGTTCTCGCGCATGGCCGTGCGCTCCTCGCGCGTGTGGGTCGAGCCGTCGCCGCCGGCGTCGCCCGACGTGACGAGGCAGTAGGCGACCGCGACGTCCTTCTTCGTCAGGTAGGCCACCGTCCCCGCCGAGCCGAAATCGACGTCGTCGGGGTGGGCGACGACGACCAGGGCCCGCGTGATCGAGCCGTCGTGCTTGAAGACCGGCAGTGAGGACCTCTTGCTCTTGCGGCTCTTCTTGGCCTTCTTGCTCACAGGACGGAGTCCTCCTCTGTCGGCTCCCAGGTCGTCAGCTGGCCTAGGCGTGGGTCGTTGGAGAACACCTCGACCACCGGGCGCTTGATCTCGAGGCGTCGCATGATCACCCCGGCCTCGACGATCTGGTTCCACAAGAGCAGCGACACGACGACGCCGGTCGACCCGGCGCGCGCCGTGCGCCCGGAGCGGTGCAGGTAGGCCTTCTGGTCCTCGGGCGGATCGAAGTGCATCACGCAGTCCACGGCGTCGATGTGCAGTCCCCGCGCGGCCACGTCGGTGGCCACCAGGACGGGCAGACGGTCGCTCATGAAGTCGGCCAGCGCCTTCTCGCGCTGACTCTGGCGCAGGTCGCCGTGAATCGCCGCGGCGCGCACGCCCTCCTTCTGGAGCTGCTCGACCAGGCGGTCGGCGCCGCGCTTCGTGCGGCAGAAGATCAGTGTCTTGTCGAAGGACCGCGTGATCGCCGCGGCGACCTTGACCCGGTCCATCTGGTGAACGTTGAGGAAGTGGTGGACCATCGCCGAGACGGTCTGGGTGCCACTCGCCACCTCGTGGAACACCGGGTCGGTGAGGTAGCGCTTGACCAGCCGGTCGATCGCCCCGTCCAGGGTCGCCGAGAAGAGGAGGGTCTGGTGGGGCTTGTCGGCGAGACGGCGCAGGACCCACTCGACCTGGGGCATGAATCCCATGTCGGCCATGCGGTCCGCCTCGTCCAGGACGAGCACATCGAGGTCGGCCACGCTGACCTCGCCGCGGTCACCGAGGTCGATGAGTCGCCCGGGCGTCGCGATCACCAGGTCACTGCCCTTCTGCAGTGAGCGCACCTGGCGCTCGATGTCGGCCCCGCCGTAGACGGCGTTGACGCGCATACCCAGGGCCGCGCCGAGCGGCTTGAGGACGTCGTGAACCTGGACGGCGAGCTCGCGCGTGGGCACGAGGACCAGGCCGCGCGGCCGCGCCGGCCGGTCACCCGCGGCGGCGGCGGGAGTCTGGGCGAGGCGCTGGAGCATCGGCAGGCCGAATCCCAGGGTCTTGCCCGAACCGGTCTTGGCCTTGCCGCAGACGTCGCGCCCGTCGAGGGCGTCCTGGATGGTCATGGCCTGGATGGGAAAGGCGGTGGTGATGCCCTGGCGGGCCAATTCGGCGCACAACTCGTCGCGTACGCCCAGGTCGGCAAAGGTCTTGGTGGTGGCGTAGGTGTCCGGCGACGTCACGGAACCTAGGGCTTGTGTACTCACGAAACTACGGTCGTTTCTCGGTCGGACCCGAAACCGTTCGTTCGTGTGGGGCCCACGCTCATGTCTCGAGCTGTCCCTAGTCTAGGCGCCAGGACCCACCCCCACCAAGGAGGATCATGACGCGATTAGCCGTTGGTTCCAAGGCCCCGTCTTTCACACTTCTCAATCAACTCGGCGAAAAGGTCTCCCTGTCCCGGTTCGCGGGCGAGCGCGTCATCGTGTACTTCTATCCCGAAGACGACACGCCCGGCTGCACGAAGGAGGCGTGCCAGTTCAACGACGAGCTCGGAGCCTTCCGCGGGCTCGGCGTCGCCGTGCTCGGCATCTCGCCCGACGACGCGACCTCGCACCGCTCCTTCGCGGCGAAGTACGGATTGGGATTCGACCTGCTGAGCGACCCGACGCGACGGGTGATGGAGAGGTACGGCGCGTGGGGCGAGAAGATGCTCTACGGCAAGCGCGTGACCGGGGTCATCCGCTCGACCTTCGTCATCGGGGCGACCGGGAGGATCGAGCACGCCTGGTACGGCGTGCGCGCCGACGGGCACGCCGCCCGGGTGCGCGCCGCGCTCGCGGTCTAGGCGGCGTGCTCGCCGCGCACCGAGCGCACCCGATGCCACAGCCCCCACGCCAGCAGCACGACGATCACCGCGACGATCGGCCACTGGGCCACGTGGAAGTCGTGGCTCACATGCTTCCAGTTCGATCCGGCCGCGTACCCCAGCCCGGCCAGCAGCGCGACCCACGCGGCTGATCCGATGGTGGTGAGGATGGCGAAGGGACCCCGCTTCATCTCCGCCATGCCCGCCGGCACCGAGATGAAGCTGCGCACGACGGGGATCACGCGACCGAACAGCACCGAGACCGCTCCGTACTTCGCGAACCATCGCTCGCCGGTGTCGAGGTCCTTGTGGGTGAGCAGGATCCACTTGCCCCAGCGGTCCACGATGGTGCGCCCGGCGCTGCGTCCGACCTCGTAGGCGATGACCGCGCCAACCAGCGACCCGATGGTGCCCACGACGATGACCGCCCAGATCGAGAACTTGGCGTGGCCCGTCAGGGCCGTCGTGCACAACGCCCCGGCGAAGCCGTAGAAGATCTCCGAGGGCACCGGGATGCACGCCGACGACAGGACCGACGCGATGAACAGGCCTAGGTAGCCGTAGTGCGAGACGAAGGATTGCATCGGTCCATTCTGACCCATCGGCGAGGCGGGTCCGTCCCCCCTAGCGCTGGTGCAGGCTGCACCAGTAGGTGGTGCGTCCCCCGATGGTCGCCGAGAGCATCGGGGCGCCGTCGCGCGGGCAGAGACCTCCGGGGAAGCGGGCCTCCATGTGGTCACCGGTGTGCGAGCCGCCGCGCCGGCCCAGCGTGCGCATCGTCTGGCCGAAGGCCCGGTACAGCGCGGCGCGCTGGCGGGCGTCGAGGCGCCCCAGCGGGGTGCGCGGGTCGATCCCGGCGCGAAAGAGCATCTCGTCGGCGAGCAGGTTGCCGACGCCCGCGATCGATGACTGATCGAGCAGGCGGGCCTTGACCGCGGGACCCTCGCCGCGCGTCACCGCCAGCGCCGCGTCGAACTGGGCGCGCGTGAGTCCCAGCACGTCCGGGCCGAGCTCGCCGAGGTCGGGGTCGACCTCGAACCGCGCCAGGCGCCGGGGGTCGTGGAGCAGGAGGCGGCGCCCGTCGTCGAAGTCGAGGCCGCCGCGGATCCACTCCGCGCGATAGGCGTGGGGGCCGTAGAAGAGCCCGTCGATGCCGGCCACGTCGTCAAGCAGCAGCACCCCGGTCATGCCGAATCGCACCCCGAGCGACACGCCGTCGGTCTCGAGGATGAGAAGCTTGCCGCGCCGGGCGGTGCCCGTGACCTGGAGCCCTCGCACGGCGCGCGCCCACGACGACGCCGACGCCAGCTTCTTGGCGACGTAGGCGTCCGCGAAGCCGCGCGTGATGCGCGACCCGACGACCCGATCGGCCAGCACGCGATAGGACTCGATCTCGAGGGCTTCGGGCACGGGGCGCAGCGTACCGCCCGGTGACCGAGCCGGGTGGTCTCGGTAGGGTTGACCCGTGGTCGACAAGCCCCAGTGGCGCGAGCTGTTCAGCGAGGTCGTCACCTCGGGCCTGTGCACCGGGTGCGCGGCGTGCGTCGTGGCCTGCCCCTACGACGTCTTGAAGTACGAGACCGAGGCGGGCGCCTACAAGCCCTGGCACGTCGACGAGGACGGCGGCCGCGAGGACTGCACCCACGGCCAGAAGGGCTGCACGATCTGCACCCGGGCCTGTCCGCGCTTCCGCAATTGGGAGGGCGAGGTCGACACCCACCTGTTCGCGCGCGAGCGCACCGCGGACGAGGTCTACGGCGTGGGCGACGTCGTGCTGGCGCGCGCGAGCGACCCCGAGTTCATCGAGAACGGCCAGGACGGCGGATTCGTGACCGCACTGCTCGCCTACGCGCTCGAGAACAACGTCGTGGACGCCGCCCTGGTCAGCGGGCTCGAGGGCGACGGCTCGACGTGGCGCGCCGTGCCGCGCGTCGCGCGCACGCGCGCCGACGTGCTCGAGACGGCGAAGTCGCGCTACACCTACTCGGCGAACCTGCTGGCCTACCACGAGGCGGTCGAGGGCGGCGCGGAGCGGATCGCGGTCGTGGGCATGGGTTGCATGGCGTCGGCCCCGGGCGTCATGCAGGTGCGCAAGTCGGGCAAGATCGCGCGACGCCTGTGCCTGACCATCGGGCTGCTGTGCTCCAAGACCTTCGACGACGCGATCTTCGAAGAGCTCTTCGAGGCGAAGTACGGCCTGCGACGCGCCGACATCGTCAAGATGAACATCAAGGGCGTCTTCCAGCTGTGGACCCGGGACGGCGGTTACCTCGAGGTGCCGTTGAAGGAAGCCCACGCCTACACCCGCGAGGGCTGCACGCTGTGCCCGGACTTCGCCGCCGAGCACGCCGACATCTCGACGGGCGGCATCGGGGCCTTCGGCGACTGGACCCTCGTGATCGTGCGCACCGACAAGGGCCGCGAGCTCATGGGCGCCCTCGTCGAGCACGGGGTCATCGAGACGCGACCCGGCGACGACGACCCGGGCGCGGTGGCCCTGCTGCACAAGCTGGCGCGCGTGTCGCGCCGGCGCTGGCCCGAGGACGCGGTGCCCGGCCCGCGACGGCTCCCACTGGCCTCGAACTAGGTCGCCGGTAGAGTCGATTCGTGGCGGCGTCCCCGACCTTCACAACGATTCTCCTGGTCCGCCACGGCGCCACCACGACGACGGGCCTGGTGCTGCCGGGCCGCGCGTCCGGCCTGCACCTCTCGGAGCGCGGCCGCGAACAGGCCGACGGTGTCGCGGCGCGCCTGGGTGAGCTCGCCACGCGACCGAGCGCCCTCTACACCTCGCCTCTCGAGCGCGCCCGCGAGACCGCGGCGCCGATCGCCAAGGCCCTGCGCCTGCGCGCGGTCGCCGACCGGGGACTTCTCGAATGCGACTTCGGCGCCTGGACCGGCAAGCGGCTGGCGTACCTGCGCCGGCGCGCGGAGTGGCGGGCGGTCCAGAGCAGCCCGAGCACCTTCCGCTTCCCCGAGGGCGAGTCCTTCGACGAGATGGCGCACCGCGTCTGGAGCACGCTGGAACGACTGGCGGGCAAGCACCGCAACCGCACGATCGTCATGGTCAGCCACGCCGACCCGATCAAGGCGGCGGTCACGCGCGCCCTGGGCGTGCCGCTCGACCTGTTCCAGCGCACCGTGGTGTCGACCGCGTCGGTCAGCGCCTTCGCCCTCACCGACTCCGCGCCGATCGTGCTCTGCGTGAACTCCACGGGGTCGCTCTCGGAGTTGGGGCCGTCGTGAACTACCTCTTCGACGATCCGGACCGGGTCATGGTCGGCGCGCTGGGCGAGGTCGGCCAGCGCCTGTTCCTGCTCCAGGCGCGCCAGGGCCGCCGACTCGTCATCGTCAAGTGCGAGAAGCTCCAGCTCGTGGCGCTCGTCGAATGGATCGCCCGCGTGCTCGACAGCCTGGGACGCCCGGACCACCTGCCGGTGGACCTCGCGCTCGAGCCCGAGTACGAGGCCGACTTCGTCGCCGGCGACATCACCGTGGCCCTCAACGAGACCGACCACACGGTCGTGGTCTCGATCGCCTCGGTCGACGAGGACGACACGCTCGACCTCACGCTGAGCGCGGAGTGGGCGGGCGCGCTGGCGATCGCCGTCACGCGGCTCGTCGAGGCCGGCCGGCCCCTGTGCCCCCTCTGCGGGGGCCCCCTCGATCCCCAGGGCCACGACTGCCCGCGCACCAACGGCCACCGTCCCCCCCTCCGTTAGACGTGGACCGCGAGGATGAACGTCGCCTGCTGAGCGAGGGTCGCGTCGAGGTCCTCGGCCGCGTCGTCGCATCGTCCAACCAGGCCCTCTTCGTCGCGGTCACCCTGGAGGGCGCCACCGCGCACGCCTGCTACAAGTCCGAGGTCGGCGAGCGACCGCTGTGGGACTTCCCGGACGGCCTGTGGCGCCGCGAGGTCGCCGCCTACGAGCTCGACGTCGCGCTGGGCACCGACCTGGTGCCAACCACGGTGGGCCGCGACGACCTCCCGGTCGGCCCCGGCTCACTGCAGTGGTGGGTCGGCGACAACGGCGAGGACCACTACTTCACCTTGCGGGGCCGCCCGGAGTTCGCCGACTGGTTCGCCGGCCTGGCCGCCTTCGACGTCGTGGCCAACAACGCGGACCGCAAGTCCGGTCACGTGCTCTTCGACGACTCTCGCTGCTGGGCGATCGACAACGGCCTGTGCTTCCACGAGGAGGACAAGCTGCGTACCGTCGTCTGGGAGTACGCCGGCCTCGAGGTCTCCGCCCCCCTGCTGGGTCGTCTCGACGCCTTCGCGCGGGGCGACGGCGCCGGGCTGAACGCCTGGCTGAGCCCCCACGAGGTGTCGAGCGCGCGGGCGCGGGCGCGGGCCCTGGTGGCCTCGAGCGAGTACCCCACGCCCGACGAGGACCGCGACTGGCCGCCGTATCCGTGGCCGTTGGTCTGATGCGGCCGCGCCGCGTCCCAGCGGGTACGTTGCACGTCAGCAGTAGTCGATCCTCACAACCAGCAAAGGACCGCCCATGAGTGAAGCCACGTGGACCCGCGTCGACGAGTACGTCGAGTCCGTGCTGTTCGATGACGACGACGCGCTCGCGCACGCGCGCTCGGCCAGCGCGGCGGGAGGTCTGCCCGCCATCGAGGTGACCGCCACGCAGGGTCGGCTCCTCCAGACGCTGGCCCGGGCCGTGGCGGCCACGCGGATCCTGGAGGTCGGCACGCTCGGCGGCTACAGCGCGATCTGGCTGGCGCGCTGCCTGCCCGAGGACGGCGTCATGATCACCCTCGAGCTCGAGGAGGCGCACGCCACGGTGGCGCGCGCGAATCTCGCCTACGCGGGCCTCGACGGCCTGGTCGAGGTGAGGGTGGGCAGCGCGAAGGACTCGCTCAGCCGCCTGATCGACAGCGGCGCCGAGGCGTTCGACCTGATCTTCATCGACGCCGACAAGGAGAGCAACCCGGCGTACTTCGCGAGCGCGCTGCGCCTCTCGCACGCCGGCACGCTGATCGTCGTCGACAACGTGGTGCGATCCGGCGCGCTCGCCGACGAGGACAGCCCCGACGGGCGGGTCCGCGCGACCCGGGCGATGCTCGAG
This sequence comes from Acidimicrobiales bacterium, assembly GCA_036745005.1. GTDB lineage: Bacteria > Actinomycetota > Acidimicrobiia > Acidimicrobiales > RAAP-2 > RAAP-2. The sequence goes on from DAIOGY010000001.1 coordinate 19,640, forward strand.
CTCGCCTCGACGGACCCGCGCGTCGAGGGCACCGTGATCCAGACCGTCGGGGCCAAGGGCTACGACGGATTCGCGCTCTTCCGCGTCGTCTGAACCTGGCCCTAGAGCATCGGCACGAGGTCGCCCTCGAGCTCCGGCACGCCTGATTCGAGCAGGAAGAACGTGGCCACCGCACCCACGCCGAAGAAGCCCGCGGCCCACCAGAAGGCCACGGCGTACCCGTGGAGGGTGGCCGCGGTCAGCACGCTCCACTCGTGCGTGCCGTGGGGGGCGAGCAGGTAACGGGTGTACACGGTCACCGCGATGGTGTTGAGCAGGGCGGTGCCCACCGAGGCGCCGACCTGCTGGGTGGTGTTGACGAGCGCGGCCGCGGCGCCGGCGTCCCCGCGATCGATGCCCGCCGTCGCGCTGGCCGTCGCGGGGGCCAGGATGAGCCCGAGCCCGAGCCCCGTCACGACGAGCCCCGGCAGCACCGTGCCGAAGTAGTCGGCCTGCGGGGTCAACTTGGTGAACAGGATCATGCCCAGCATTGCGAGGATCAACCCGACCGGCACCAGGGGCCGCGGTCCGACGCGCGCGAGGAGCCGCGCGCTCGCGAGCACCGTCGACACCGCCATCGCGACCAACAGCGGCAAGAAGTAGATCCCGGTGCGCAGCGGCGTGTAATCCAGCGTGTTCTGGAAGTAGTAGGCGAGGAAGAGCGAGAGCGAGAGCACGCCCAGGCTCGTGACGAAGAGCGCCAGCAGGGACCCGCCGCGGGTGCGCTGGAGCAGGAGTCGCAGGGGGACCAGCGGGTGCGGCGAGCGGCGCTGGCCCGCCACGAAGACGCCCAGCAGGGCGACGCCCGCGAAGAGGCTCCCCCACGTCGACTCGTCCGCCCAGCTTGACGTGACGGCGTGGCCGAAGCCGTAGACCACGAAGAAGAGGCCCGCACTGCCCACGAAGGTGCCCACGACGTCCAGCGAGGTGCGGCGCTCGCCGCGCGACGAGTCGACGAAGGCCAGGACGCCCAGCGCCGCCACCACGCAGATCACGACGTTGGCGTAGAGGCACCACCGCCACGACGACCACTGGGTCAGCGCCCCGCCGAGGATGAGGCCCACGGCGAAGCCCGATCCGCTGACCGCTCCGAACAGCGAGAAGGAGTTGGCCCGCTCCTTGGGGTCCTGGAAGGTCGTCGTGAGGACCGCCAGCGCCGCCGGGGCGACCAGGGCGGCGAAGACACCCTGGAGCGCGCGGGCGATCACCAGCGCGCGAAAGCTCTGCGCCGAGCCGCCGAGTACGCTGGCCCCCGCGAAGCCGACGAGTCCGACGAGCAGCGCCGGTCGACGACCCCACAGGTCGCTCAGGCGCCCGCCGATCAGGAGCAGCGACCCGAAGGCCAAGGCGTAGGCGGTGAGGAGCCACTGGCGGTCGCCGTTGGAGAAGCGCAGGTCGCGCTGGGCCCAGGGTAACGCGATGTTGATCACGGTGGCGTCCAGGGCGACCATGAGCTGCGCCACGCAGATGACCCCGAGGGTCCACCAGCGCCGGGCGGGCCACGACGACGAGGGGCTGGGCGTCACGGTCCCCCAGCCTAAGGAAAGCCGGTGGCGCGGCGCCGGGAGGTCAAGCGCGCGCTTTGAGCGCCTCGATCAGGGCCGGCAGGACCTTCTGCACATCGCCCACGATGCCCAGGTCGGCGATCTGGAAGATCGGGGCCTCCGGGTCCTTGTTGACCGCCACGATGTTCTTCGAGCCCTTCATGCCGACCATGTGCTGGGTCGCGCCCGAGATGCCAAAGGCCAGGTAGACGGTCGGCTTGACGGTCTTGCCGGTCTGGCCCACCTGGTGCGAGTACGGCACCCACCCGGCGTCGACGATCGCTCGGCTGGCCCCGGCGGCGCCGTGCAGCAGCGCGGAGACCTCCTCGACCAGCGCGTAGCGCGCCGCCTCGCCGAGTCCGCGCCCGCCCGAGACCACGATCGCCGCGTCCTCGAGCTTCGGCCCGGTGCGCGCCTCGACGTGGCTCGCCACGATGACCGCCGACCCCGACGGGCCGACGTCGCGCGCGGGCGCGGCCACGACGGCCGCGGGGCCCCCGCCCGCTGGCTCGGCCGCGAAGGACTTCGCGCGCACGAGCACGATACCGGGACCCGTCGAGCTGAATCGTGCGCTGACCGTCTGCGTGCCGCCGAAGACGGGGTGCTCGGTCACCACGCCGCCCTCGTCGCGCAGCCCCGTGACGTTGGTGAGCACGGGCCGGTCGAGTCGCGCCGAGAGCCGCGCCGCGACGTCGCGCCCGTCGTAGCTCGAGGGGATGAGGATCGCGTCGGGAGCCCCGCGCTCGCCCACGAGCGCGGCCAGGGCCGCGGCGACCGGCGCGCCGGGCAGGGCGCTGCCGATCGAGCCCACGTCAAACAGGGTGGCCGCGCCGAACTCGCCGGCCTGGGCCGCGTGGGACGCGCCGGCCTCGCCCCAGGTGAGGGCGGACACGTCATCGCTCAGCGAGCGCGCGGCGCTCAGCAGCTCGAGCGACGTCGAGGTCAGCGATCCCTCGCCCGGTTCGGCGACGACCCAGATCGATGTGAGTGCCATGTTGCTCCTAGAGGACCTTGACCGAGTCGAGGAACTCGACGATGCGCTGGGCCCCGTCGCCCTCGTCGACGTGCTTCTCGCCCGCGGCGCGCGACTCGGCGGCCACGACCGATATGATCTCCTGGCGCGCGCCCGACCAGCCGACCTGTCCCTCGAGGCCGAGGTCGGCCACGCTGAGGACCTCGACCGGCTTGGACTTCGCGGCCATGATCCCCTTGAAGGAGGGGTAGCGGGGCTCGACGACGCCGGCGGTCACCGTCACCACGCAGGGCAGCGGCGCGCTGACCTCGTCGTAGCCGGCCTCCGTCTGGCGCTCGACGGTCACCGTCGCGCCCTCGACGCGCACCGCCTTGGCGAAGGTGATCGAGGGCATGCCCAGCAGCTCGGCCACCTGGACCGGCGTGGTGCCGGTGTAGCCGTCGGAGGACTCGGTCGCCGCCAGCACCAGGTCGGGGTTGAGCCGGGTGATCGCCGCGGCGAGGACCTTCGCGGTGCCCAGGGCGTCGGAGCCGCGCAGGGAGTCGTCGCTCACGACCACGGCGCGCGCCGCCCCCATCGCCAGGCCGTTGCGCAGCCCCGCCACGTCGGCCGCCGAACACATCGAGACCAGCGTCACCTCGCCCCCGCCGGCGCGGTCCACGAGTTGCAGGGCCATCTCCACGCCGTAGGTGTCGGCCTCGTCCAGGATCTGCTTGCCGGACCGGTTGAGCGCGTGGTCGGCGTCCAGTGACTGGGGCGCCGCGGGATCGGGGATCTGCTTGGCGCAGACGACGACGTGCATGGGCACAATCTAGGCCATCGGCCAACGGCCCCCCGAGGGGCGACCCACCAGGGCGAGGCCCGTCGCCGGGTCGTCGGACGTCAGGTAGTCGACGCCGAGGTCGAGCATCGCCCGGATGTCCTCGGGACGGTTCACCGTCCAGACGTTGATCGCCATACCTCCCGCGTGGGCGGCCTCCACCACCACCTGGTCCACCGACCGGAAGTGGGGGTGCAGCGC
>DAIOGY010000002.1:0-516 GCA_036745005.1 Acidimicrobiales bacterium
ATCACCATCAAGCTCACCGGCCTTGCCACTCGTTTCGGTAGAAGCAGGGCCGTTCCCGTGGGATGCGTGACGCCCGCGCCGCCCGCGGCTCTCGACCGAACTACCGCCGAGGACTTCGCGCTCCCCGTGCTCCGACTTCCCGGCCGCGGCGATTCCTCCGAAGCGGCCATGGTTAAGGAACTCGATCCTCGTCTTCGCCGCCTGATCCGCGATACCAATGCAAGCCCGGGCGCTGCGCCTTCGCACCACCCAGGGCGGCATCAACCCGGAGCTCTCCGACACGCCGGAGGCCCGCAGCCTGCGGGCGGACGTCGCCGCCATGACGTACTTCCAAGGGTTCATGGTGATCGCGGTGGCGTTGCTGTTCACGATGTTCTACTTGATGTAGGGGAGTTCGGCGAAGTCCAGCGTTAATGTGAGGTCGTGACGTCGATCTGACGGATGCGCGCGAGTCGAGGGTGAGGAGGTGGAAGTGCAAGCAGTGGACATCTACATCGGACCCCAGGTACAGACGCT
>DAIOGY010000002.1:526-22327 GCA_036745005.1 Acidimicrobiales bacterium
CTGCTGGGGGTCTTCTTCGCGGTGTGTCTGTGGGGCTTCTTCCAGCGTCACCCTTCGGAGTGACGACCGCGGCATCGGCCGCCCCTCGCCGGACGTGGGTCCCAGGGTTCCGGCGCCTCCTCGCGGTCGCGGGAGCCGTCCTGTGGCTCGCGTGTCTGGTCCCTCCGATCCTCGGGTGGTCGCACCGCTATGAGTTCGTCGAAGCGATTCAGTTCGCGGCGCTGGGTTTCTGGGTCCCGGCGCTGGTCACGGCGGGAACGCCGTGGTGGCGCCGGCGCCCGGTCCGCGAGGGCGCCGTCGATGCGGGTGGCGCGACGGCCCTGTCCGCCCGGCGCGGTCTCAACCTCGGACGCGCGCTGAGTTTCACGGCGCTCTTCGTGGTCCTCTCGATCTTCTGGCGGCTGGCGCCCGCGGTGAACGCCGTGACCAATCACGACTGGGTCGCCGTGGTCGAGGCGGTCACGCTCAGCGCGGCCGGCGTCGCCATGATGTGCGACCTCATCGATTCTCCGCCCTGGCATCCGGGGGTGCCGCGGCCCTATCGGATCGGCATCAGCGCCGCGGTGATGTGGTCGGCGTGGGTCTTCGCCTATCTGGAGGCTCTGTCGCACGCCTCGTGGTACCGGGCGTTTCGCCACCTGGCCGGCCGAAGCCTCTCGGTCTCGGCGGACCAGCAGCTGAGCGCGGCGTCGGTGTGGTTCATGACCGGCGTGGTGTTCGTGCCCATCATCTTCTGGAATCTCGTGCACTGGCTCCAGTCAGAAGAGGACCCTGATGAGGAGCTCTACCAGCTCGTGCGCGACGAGAAGAATCGCGGCTTCTTCGGCTACCGATCCCGCTGAGGTTCAGGTGCCCGGTAGCCGGGCCGGCACGGAGAGATTGAGGTTCACGAGAGTCCCGCCCAGCAGGTTCTGGGCGGCGTTCAGGTAGTTCAGCGCCACCTGGCGGTCCTGGGTGAGGTAGTTCTGCTGGACCGACAGATCACGGAGGGTCTTCGCGTCGCCCGGGTGGGTGAAGAGGACGATGATGTCCTTGATCGCGTCCTGGGCGTCGTGGTCGATCCAGCGGACCACGGTCAGGCGCATCTTCTCGATCTGCTTGCCCGCCGTCGTGTCGACGATCTGGAGGTTGCCCGTCATGTCCGTCAGGGCGCTCGAGACGAACGAGCAGCTCTGCCGGTCCTGGGGCAGGTAGGTGTCGAGGGACAGATTGAAGTTCGACGTGCTCAGCTTCTTCTCGACGTCGAGGCGGTAGAACTTGAACGCCTCGTTGAGCGAGTAGTTGCACGTGCGCAGGTCGAAGTTGATCTGATGCAGGGCGGCGTTCTGGTCACCGGCGTCCTGGGCCGGCGTGATGTGGTGCGGGAGGTCGGTCACGATCGACACGCCGATGACGACCACGACGACCAAGGTCACGAGGACCCAGGGACGCTTGTACCAGAGGGCCTTGGTCGTGCCGAACGACGACGCCGCCATGGAGCCGGGGTCAAACTCGTGAACCGCGGGGCCGTCCGGCTGGTCGGTCATCGAGCCAGACTACCGGCCTCGGTCGCGACGCCTTGGGCAAAGCGTCGCACGTTCGCGGCCGAGAGCGTGAAGACCGCGGCGCGGCTCTCGTGCGCGAAGGGAAGCGCCAGCGCCCGCAACCTTCCCCGGGGATCGATGAAGTAGAGAACATTGTTGTGCGTGATCTCGCCGGTCTTCGACCCGACTCGAATGCTGACGCCGTACTTGACCCACGCGGCGTTGAGCTGTGCGAGCGTGCCGTTCAGGAACTGGACGTCGGGCCGTCCGACGAGTCCGGGAACTTCGAGGGCCGCGGGGTTCAACGTCGAGGCGAGGTCGAGGGGGTCGGTGTTGACGATGGCAACGTCGGCCCGGATCTTGCGCTGCGCCAGAGTCGCCAGCGCTTGCCTGAGCTCGGATCCCAGCACCGGGCAGATGTCGGAGCAGTTCTTCGAGTAGAAGGTCAGCAAGGTCACCCGCCCCTTGGCGTTCGCGAGGCGCCACGGGCGGCCGGCCTGGTCGCGAAGCCCCAGCGACGGCGCGACGGCCGAGGCGATCTCCTTCAAGCCGATGAACGCCCGGGTCGAGGTGTTGAGGTTTGGTCCGGCGAGTGACGTGGTCGTCAAAGACGTTCCAGCGGTTGAGGTCGTCGACGGGGCGCCGGCACCCCCGACGTAGTGTTCGAGCACTGTGCCGCCCAGACCGAGAACGACGAACACCGCTGCGACGACGAGCACGGATCGCGGCGGGATCTTGGGACGAAACGCACGACCGCCGTGTCGCGAGGTCGCCGCGAGCTCTCGACGGTAGGCGGCGAGCCGATCCTCTTCGGTGAGATCGCCGGGGGGAGTCTCGTTCGTCATGCGTTCGGGTCACCTTACCTCCGTGGCTCCGCAGTACCGAGTTGCCGCGTCGTCGTCCCCCGTGCTCGCGCGGTGCCCTCGGTAGGATGAGCGCGTGGAGCACCCTCGCGACGCGACGCGGGACGCGGCGCCCGCCGCAGGACCGTCGGCGGTGCGCGCGCACCTCACGCTGGGCGCGGGACTGGCGCTGTGCGCGGTGGCCTTCTGGTTCGAGCTTCACCGGGCGCTGGGCGGCAACGAACTCAGCTGGGCCTACGTGTTCGAGTGGCCCCTGCTGGGCGCGTTCGCGGTCTACATGTGGTGGCGCACGCTGCACCCGGCGCCGCGTCCGAGGAGCGTGAGCCCGCCCAGCGAGTCACCGGAGTATGAACGGATGCGCGCCGCGTGGGAGGAGCACCAGGCGAGCCTGCACGCGGTGGACGCCGAGCCAGCGACCCCCGACGAACGCTCACGTCCCTGATGGAATCGTGAACTACGTCATCCGACACTGGTCATTCGACCCGATGGTGATCCTGGTGGTCTTCACGGTCGTTCTCCACGAGCTCGGCCTTCGACGGCTCGCCGTGCGGTCGCGGCCCGAGCGCAACCGGTGGCGCCGACGCCACTCGTACCTCTTCTACGCGGGACTCGCGGTCCTGCTCGTCTCCATCTGCTCACCCGTCGACTACTGGGCGTCGGACTACTTCTTCGTGCACATGATCGAGCACGTGCTGCTGGCGTTCGCGTTCCCGGTGCTCGTGGTGGCCGGAGCGCCGTGGGTGCCGCTGACGTTCTGCCTGCCAGTTCGCCTGCGTCGGTCGGTGGGCCGATTCCTTTACCTCGACCGACGTGCCGCCGGCCCGAGGACCCTAGGGCGCATTGTCCGCAATCCAACAGTCGCGCTAGTGCTGTTCAACGCGGCGATGGTCGCGTGGCACATTCCCGCGGCGTTCACCTTCGCCGAGCAGAACCAGTGGGCCCACATCTGGTTGATGCACGCGAGTTTCATCGCCACTGGCGTGCTGTTCTGGATGCAGATCATCCCGTCGTACCCGCTGCGGCCCGCCCGCGGGCCGATCTGGCAGGCCGGCGCGATCATCGTCACCAACGTGGTGATGATCGTGCTGGCCATCTCGATGAGCTTCCTGACCGCCGTGTCGTGGTATCCGACCTACGCCCACGTTGCCGGCGTCACCCTGTCGCCCTTCGCGGACCAGCAGATCGGGGCAGCGATTCTTTGGGTGTGCGGCGACTTCTGGGCCTTCCCGGCACTCGTCTTCGTGGTCCGGCGCGCCATCGACGACGAAGGCTCCTTCGGGAGCGTCATCGATCGCGTGTTGCGCGGTCGCTCCGACCGCGACGCCCTCTACGTTCGGTAGGCCTCTGCTAACATCGACCCAGCCGTGAAGCGAGTCCCGTGAGGCCCGTACGGCTGGAGGACGGCAGTGGTCGAGCGCGAGTCGGACGCACCCGTGCGTCGGGCCGATACCTTTGTTCCCCGCCGTCAGCTTCTTTCCGCGGACCTGGTCGGGCGCGCCGTGCGACGCATGGCCCACGAGGTACTCGAAAGGGTCACCGATCCCCGAACCATCGTGGTCGTGGGACTGCAGACGGGCGGCGTCGCCATCAGCCGGCAACTCACGCGGGACCTCGCCGACGTCGCGGGAACGGACTTCGAGAACGGGACGCTCGACGTGTCCTTCTACCGTGACGATCTCGACCGTCGCCCCCTGCCCACCAGTGCGGTCACCGATATCCCGGTCGACCTCACGGACCGGACGGTGCTGCTGGTCGACGATGTGCTCTTTACCGGACGGACCATTCGGGCGGCGCTGAACGCCTTGAGCGACTGGGGCCGTCCTCGAGCCGTCCAGCTCGCGGTCCTGGTTGATCGGGGGCACCGGGAACTGCCGATCCGCCCCGACTACGTCGGCAAGAACCTGCCGACGTCGCGCCACGAGGCGATCGTCGCCACGCCGGAGGGTGTGTGGATCGGGGAGCGGGCGGACACGTGATCGACTCGCTGCGAGGCCAGAACCTCCTGTCGCTGAGCGACCTCTCCCGCGAGGCCGTGGTCGAGGTGCTCGACACCGCCGACACCTTCGTCGAGGTCAACCGGCGCGCCATCAAGAAGGTGCCGACGCTCAAAGGTCGGGTCGTCGCGTCGCTCTTCTACGAAGAGTCAACGCGCACGCGGCTCAGCTTCGAGACCGCCGCCAAGCGACTGGGCGCCGACGTCCTGTCGCTGGCGGTCGCCTCGAGCAGCGTGAAGAAGGGCGAGTCGCTGCGCGACACGATTGCGACCATCGACGCCCTCGGCATCGACGCCGTCGTGATGCGCCACGCGTCGAGCGGCGCCGCCCAGCAGGTGAGCCGGTTCGTGCCCCACGTGCGAGTGATCAATGCGGGCGACGGGCAGCATCAGCACCCGACCCAGGGGCTCCTCGACGCCTTCACTGTCCGACAGGTTCTGGCCGAGCGGGGCGCGACCACCGGGCCCGAGTCCGGGGCGGCGCTCTTTGACGGCCTGCGCGTGCTCATCGTTGGTGACGTGGCGCACAGCCGGGTCGCGCGCAGCGACGCGGCGGTGTACGTCACCCTGGGCGCTGAGGTCCGCGTGGCCGCGCCGGGCACGTTGCGCCCCCCGGGTCTCTCCGACTGGGGCGTGACGATCGTCGATGACCTCGACGAGGGCCTCGTCTGGGCCGACGTCGTCGTGCTGCTGCGGCTCCAGAGTGAACGCGGCACCGGGGCGTTCGTCCCCACGATGCGTGAGTTCACCCAGACCTTCGGCCTCACCGTGGAGCGCGCGGCCACGCTGCGCCCCGAGACCATCGTCATGCATCCAGGACCGATGACTCGCGGTGTCGAGATCGACTCGGCCGTGGCCGACGAACCTCGCGCGGTCATCACTCGCCAGGTCACCAACGGCGTGCCGGTACGGATGGCCGTCCTGTGCCTGGCGGTCGCCGGGGTCACCGAGGGGAGAGGCGAATGACGATTCTGCTTCGTCAGGGGACGGTGATCGGGTCGGACGCGCACCACAGCGCTGACGTGCTGATCCGAGACGGACTCGTGGTGGAGGTCGCCGAACGGATCGACCGTCCGGCGGGAGCGACGGTGATCGACGCGCACGGGTGCTGGATCGGCCCGGGATTCGTCGACCTGCACACCCACCTTCGCGAACCGGGGGCGGAAGAGGCCGAGACGGTCGAGAGCGGCGCGCGTGCGGGTGCGGTGGGCGGGTACAGCGCGCTGGTGGCGATGCCCAACACCGAGCCGCCGCTCGACAACGTCGCCCTGGTCTCACACGTCTTGGCGCAGGGGAGGCGCTCGATTCTCGATGTCGCCGTCGCCGGCGCAATCACCCAGGGTCGTCGTGGCGAGCTCCTCGCCCCCATGGCGGAGATGGCGCGTCTCGGGGTTCGACTGTTCACCGACGACGGCGACGGCGTGCAATCCGCGTCCGTCATGCGCCGGGCGCTGGAGTACGCCAAGCCGCTCGGCGTTCGGCTGGCCCAGCACTGCGAGGAGGCCACGCTGGTGGCCGGCGGCTCGATGAACGAGAGCCCGCTCAGCGGTCGCCTGGGCTTGTCGGGCCGCCCGGCGCTCGCGGAGGTCGTCATGGTCCTTCGCGACCTCGAGCTTGTGCGCCTCACCGGCGCGCCGCTGCACTTCCTGCACCTGTCGACGGGCCGATCCCTGGCCCTGGTGGCGGCCGCCCGTGCCGAGGGCCTTCCGGTCACCTGCGAGGTCGCGCCCCATCACTTCACCCTCGATGAGGGGGCCTGCGACTCGTACGACCCTCACTTCAAGGTGCACCCGCCGTTGCGCTCGCCGAGTGACGTGGCCGCCGTGCGGCGCGCCCTGGTCGAGGGGGGATGCGACGCGGTGGCGAGCGACCACGCCCCCCACGCACCGGAGCGAAAGGACCTCGCCTTCGACGAGGCGCCCGCGGGCATGCTCGGACTCGAGCACGCGGCGTCGCTCACCTTCGAGGCCCTGGGCGCGACGGGCCCGTCGGCGTCGCGATTCTTCGAACTGCTCAGTCGTGGTCCCGCGCGCATCGCGCAGCTTCGCCAGAGCGACGATCGGCCCTCCCACAGCGCGCACGGCGGCGAGGTCGCCGCGGGCGAGGACGCCAACCTGGTCGTCTTCGATCCGGGCGCCACCTGGCGGGTCGACCCCGGGCGACTCCAGAGCCGGGCGCGCAACACCCCTTACGCGGGGCGCGTGCTCACCGGTCAGGTGCGCGCGACGATCGTGCGAGGTGCCCTCGTGGTCAGCGACGCGGGTCTCGTGTGAGTCGACGTCCCGCCGTGCTCGTGCTGGCTGACGGCGCCACCTTCGAAGGATGGAGCGTCGGCCACGCGCCCGATGACGCCGTGACGACCGGCGAGTTCGTCTTCAACACCGCCCTGAGCGGCTATCAAGAGGTCCTCACCGATCCCAGCTACGCCGGGCAGGTGATCACCTTCACCTACCCGCACATCGGGAACTACGGCGTCACCGCGACCGACAACGAGTCACGACGGCCCTGGTGCCAGGGCGTCGTCGTGCGCGACCTGAGCGAGTGGCCCTCGAGCTGGCGGGCCGAGGGTGCACTGGCGAGCTTCTTGGCGGAACACCGCCTGCCCGGGATCGCGGGCGTCGACACTCGGCGCCTCACGCGCCACCTGCGTCGCCACGGCGCCCTTCCCGGGGCTTTCGGCCCGGGCGACCCCGACCTGGTCGCCCGCGCCGCGCGCCGGGCCGTGGGCACCGACGGGACGGACCTCGTCGGGCAGGTATCGACGCCCACGGCGTACGAGCGAGGCACGGGCGATCGCCACGTGGTGGCCTTCGACTACGGCATCAAGACGGCGATGGTCGACCAACTCGCCCGGCGATTCCGCGTGACCGTGGTGCCGGCGTCGACGTCGGCCGACGAGGTCCGCACCCTCGCTCCGGACGGAGTGTTCCTGTCGAACGGTCCCGGAGACCCGGCGGCGCTGGGCGCCCAGGTCGCGGTCATCGCCGAACTGGTCGGTACCGTGCCGCTCTTCGGCATCTGCTTGGGCCACCAGTTGCTCGCCACGGCCCTGGGCGCCACGACCTTCAAGCTGACCTTCGGGCACCACGGCAGCAATCATCCGGTGATGGACCTGACGACCGGACGGGTCGAGATCACCGCGCAGAACCACAACTACGCGGTGGCACCCGACTCGCTGTCGCGCGGCGTCGTCAGCCACGTCAACCTCAACGACGGCGTCATCGAGGGCGTGGCCGCGCCCGCGGAACGCTGCTTCTCGGTCCAGTACCACCCCGAGGCCGGCCCCGGGCCCCACGACGCGCGCTACCTCTTCGAACGCTTCGACGAGCTCGTGCGCGCCAGTGGCGGGACCCAGCACTGATGCCGCGTCGCGACGACCTTCACTCGATTCTGGTGATCGGCTCGGGCCCGATCGTGATCGGCCAGGCCTGCGAGTTCGACTACTCGGGAACCCAGGCCTGCCAGGTGCTGCGCGAGGAGGGCTACCGGGTCGTGCTGGTGAACTCGAATCCCGCGACGATCATGACGGACCCGTCCACGGCGGACGTCACCTACGTCGAGCCGCTCGACGCCGGCGTGCTCACCGACATCGTGGCGCGCGAGCGTCCCGACGCGCTGTTGCCCACCCTCGGTGGCCAGACCGCGCTCAACCTGACGATGGAGCTCGTGCGTCGCGGGGTCACCGATCGCTTCGGCGTCGAGGTGATCGGCGCGCGGCCCGACGCCATCGAGACCGCCGAGAACCGCGAGCTGTTCAAGGCGGCCATGGCCGACATCGGACTGGCGACGCCGGCGTCGGGCTTCGCCCACACGGTGGCCGAGGCGATCGTCGTCGGCGCCGCCGTGGGCTGGCCGGTCATCGTGCGGCCCAGCTACATCCTGGGCGGCGCGGGCACGGGGATCGCGACGAGCGAGGCGGAGTTGTCCGGCCTGGCTGCCGAGGGTCTCGCGGCGTCGCCGATCGGCGAGGTGCTCGTCGAGCGATCGGTCGCGGGCTGGAAGGAGTTTGAGCTCGAGGTGATGCGCGACGCGAAGGACAACTGTGTGGTCGTGTGCTCGATCGAGAACGTCGATCCGATGGGCGTGCACACCGGAGACTCCATCACCGTGGCGCCGGCCCAGACCCTCTCGGACGTCGAGTACCAGGCGATGCGCGACGACGCGTTCGCGGTGTTGCGCCGCGTGGGGGTCGAGACCGGGGGTTCCAACGTCCAGTTCGCGGTCGGTCCAGCCACGGGTCAGCGCCTGGTGATCGAGATGAACCCGCGGGTCAGCCGCTCGAGCGCCCTTGCCTCCAAGGCCACCGGCTTCCCGATCGCCAAGATCGCGGCCCGCCTGGCCGTCGGGTACACCCTCGACGAGATCCGCAATGACATCACCGAAGTGACGCCCGCCAGCTTCGAGCCGGTCATCGACTACGTCGTGACCAAGATCCCGCGCTGGGCATTCGAGAAGCTTCCTGGTTCGACCCCGCGCCTGGGCACGCGGATGCAGTCCGTCGGCGAGGTCATGGCGATCGGGCGCACGTTCGCCGAGTCGCTTCAGAAGGCCGTGCGTTCGCTCGAACAGGGTCGGGCCGGCTTCGCCCTGGGTCGTGACCAGGAGTTCGCCGCCCTCGACGACGGCGAGGTCTGGCGACTCTGCGAAGAGCCCACCCCGGAACGCCTCTTCGCGCTTCACGAAGTCTTGTGGCGCGGTGCGAGCGTCCTCGACGTCGCCGGGCGCACCCGGATCGCCCCCTGGTTCGTCGAGCAGCTCTCCCAGATCGTCGAGGCGGAGCGCGGCATCGGCGAGGGATCCGCCCCGAGCGACTGGGACCGCGCCGAGTGGCGTCGCGTCAAGCGTCTCGGCTTCTCGGACGCCCAAGTGGCCTCGCTCAGCGCTCGCGGGTCCGCCGACGTCGCGAGGTGGCGCGAGGCGGCGGGCGTGACGACGACCTACAAGACGGTCGACACGTGCGCGGCGGAGTTCGCCGCCGCCACGCCCTACTACTACAGCACCTTCGAAGACGAGAGCGAGGTCCTCGACGCTCCGCGGGATCGGGTGATCATCCTGGGATCGGGTCCGAATCGGATTGGTCAAGGAATCGAGTTCGACTACGCCTGCGTGCACGCGGCGCTGGCGCTGCGCGGACTCGGTTTCGAGACGGTCATGGTCAACTGCAACCCCGAGACCGTGTCGACCGACTACTCGACCTCGGATCGCCTGTACTTCGAGCCCCTGACGCCCGAGGACGTGGCCGCCGTCGTCGCGGCGGAGACGGCCGCGTGCACCGAGGGCGCCCGTGTCCGGGGCGTCATCGTCTCACTGGGCGGGCAGACCCCGCTCAAGCTCGCGCATTCGCTGGACCCCGAGCTCGTCCTGGGAACCCCGGTCGCGTCGATCGACGCGGCCGAGGACCGTCAGCGTTGGTCGGCCATCTGCCGCGACCTCGGACTGCGCCAGCCACCGGGGGACGTCGCGCTCTCGTTGCGCGACGCGCGGCGCGTCGTCGACCGGATCGGCTATCCGGTGTTGGTGCGGCCGAGTTACGTGCTGGGGGGCCGGGCCATGGAGATCGTCTACGACGATGCGGCCCTCGAGCGAGTCATGTCCGGCCTGACCAGCGCGCACGGGGCCCTCGCGCGCGAGGGGGGAGTGTCGGCCAGTCGGCCCATCCTCATTGACACCTTCCTCGAGGGCGCCGTCGAGGTGGACGTCGACGCCGTGCGCGACGCCACCGGCGACCTCTTCGTTGCCGGGGTTATGGAGCACGTCGAGGAAGCCGGCGTCCACTCGGGCGATTCGGCGTGCGCCCTTCCGCCCCAGACCCTGGGCGCCGCGGCGATCGCGGCGTTGCACGACTTCACGCGTCGGATTGCCGATGCCCTCGCGGTCGTCGGTCTGATCAACGTCCAGTTCGCGCTCAAGGACGGCGACCTGTTCGTCCTCGAGGCCAACCCCCGGGCCAGCCGCACCGTGCCCTTCGTGGCCAAGGCGACGGGGGTTGCGCTGGCTCAAGTGGCCGTGCGCGTGATGATGGGCGAGACCTTGGCCGAGTTGCGCGCGGTTGGCGCGGTGCCGGCGGTGACGCCCGTGCCGCGCCACGTCAGTGTCAAGGAGGCCGTCCTGCCCTTCAACCGCTTTCCCGGTGTGGACACCGTGCTCGGGCCCGAAATGCGTTCGACTGGCGAGGTCATGGGCGTCGGGGAGAGCTTCGGGATCGCCTTTGCCAAGGCCCAGCTCGCCGCCGGGGCGCGGCTGCCCGACGAGGGCCAGGTCTTCATGTCGCTGGCCGATCGCGACAAGGAGGCGGGTCTCACCCTCGCTCGCGACCTCGTGGGACTGGGCTTCACCCTGGCGGCCACGGCCGGAACGGCCGCGCACCTGGCGAGCCACGACATCAAGGTGACCACTCTGGTCGGCAAGGTGGGCCGGGACGGCGCCGGTGTGGACGCGGTGGCCTTGATCGCCTCGGGCGAGTTGCACCTCGTGGTCAACACCCCCTCGGGCGGCGGCGCGCAGCGCGACGGCGCGCTCATTCGCACCGCGTGCGTGGCGCACGGTCTGCCGTGCCTCACGACTCTCAACGCGGCCTCGGCGGCTGCGGTCGGCATCGCGGAGACGCGCGACAAGGGTTGGCGCGTCGTGTCACTGCAGGAGCTCCACCGGTGACGCCGGACATGACGACGCGCGTCGGTGCGGTCGAGTTGCGTTCTCCGGTGCTCACCGCGTCGGGCACGTCGGGCTACGGCGACGAGCTCGGGGGCTACGGGGATCTCGCCGTGCTGGGTGGCGTCGTCGTCAAGTCGCTCGCGGCCTTCGCGTGGGAGGGCAACGCCGCGCCCCGCGTCACGGCCTCCGGTGCGCACATGGTCAACGCCGTCGGCTTGGCCGGTCCCGGCGTTGAGGCGTGGCGCCGCGACTACCTTCCGCGCCTGCACGACACCGGCGCCACCGTCGTCGCCTCGATCTGGGGCCGTAGCGTGACGGAGTTCGCGGACGCCGCTCGTGCGCTGCGGGGGGCCGACGTCGCCGCGGTCGAGGTCAACGCCAGCTGCCCGAACCTCGAAGACCGCTCGCGCGTCTTCGCCCACTCGCCGTCGGCTACCGCCGAGGTGGTCGCGGCCACGAGCGAGCTGGACCGGCCACGGTGGGTGAAGCTCAGTCCCAACACGCCCGACCTCATCGATATCGCTGGCGCCGCGCTGGCCGCCGGTGCCGACGCGCTGGTGCTGGTGAACACCGTGCTGGGCATGGCGATCGATGTGGAGCGACGTCGCCCCACCCTCGGCCACGGCGTAGGTGGCGTGAGCGGCCCGGGCATCTTGCCAATCGCCTTGCGGGCCGTCTACGAATGCCGCGCGGCCTTCCCGAGGACGCCGATCGTCGGTGTCGGCGGCGTGTCCACCGGTGACGACGCGGTCGCGATGCTGATGGCGGGCGCCGACGCGGTCGAGGTGGGTACGGCGACCTTCGCCGACCCCCGCGCCCCCTGGCGGGTCCAGGCGGGCCTGGTGAGGTGGCTGCGCGACCACGGGGTCGGCCGGGTCGCCGAAATCGTGGGGGTGGTCCATGAGTGAGAACTTCGGCACGCGTCTGGCCGAGCGGATTGCGTCGCGCGGTGCCTTGTGCGTGGGGCTCGATCCGAGTGCCGCGCTGATGTCGACGTGGGGGCGCGCCGACACGGCCGAAGGTGTGGAGTTCGTCGCACTGCACGTCGTCGAGGCGGTGGCCGGCGTGGCGACCGCGGTCAAGGCGCAGGTGGCCTACTTCGAGCGGTTCGGCGCGGCGGGGTACCGGGTTCTCGAGCGGATCCTGGCCGAGGCGCACGACGCCGACCTCATCGTCGTCGGAGACGCCAAGCGCGGTGACATACCATCGACCAACGACGGCTACGCCCGGGCGTGGCTGGCGGACGACGCGCCGTTGCGCGTCGACGCGGTGACGGTGAGCCCCTATCTGGGCGTGGGAGCGCTCGTCCCCTTCGTCGACCTCGCGGCGGCGACCGGACGGGGCGTCTTCGTCCTCGCCGCGACGTCCAACGACGAGGGCCGCGCGGTCCAGACGGCACGCACCGGCAACGGCGACGCCGTCGAGGACGTCGTGCTGGGCGCGGTGGCCGAGCTCAACCGCCGCGACGACGGTCGCGGTCTGGTTGGGGTTGTCTGGGGCGCGACGCGCGACGCACCGGCGTTCGACCTTGCTCGGCTGGGCGGGCCGATCCTGGTTCCCGGCGTGGGGGCCCAGGGGGCCACTCCCCACGACGTGGCCCGCCTCTTCGCGCGCTGTCCGCGCGACACCGTGCTCGCGAACGTGGCGCGCGCGGTGTCGGGCGCGGGTCCCGAGCGCCGTGCACTGAGCGATGCGGCGCAGCGGTGGCGCGACGATCTGGCGACGGCGCTCGCCTGAACGGTTGCGAGCCTCGGGGGGTAGTCTTGGCGCGTGGGACCCACGCCGCCCTCTCTCTCACAAGAACAACGGGTGGCGGCGTCGCGCCTGGCGGTGGCCAATCGGCGTCGACGCGCCGAGGTGAAGCGCCTGGTGAAGTCGGGCGAGCTGTCGTTGAGCGACCTGTTCGCTCTGGCGGCGCACGAGGAGTGCGTGGCCCAGATGCGCGCCTACGACCTGATCAGCGCGCTGCCGGCGATCGGCGAGGTGAAGGCCGCGCGCATCATGGCGAGGGCGTCCATCGCCAAGACGCGACGCATCCGCGGACTGGGCCCCAAGCAGCGAGCGGAACTCTTCCGAGCCCTTGTCCGCTGACGCGGTGATCGTCGTCCTGATCGGCCCGGGTGGGGTTGGTAAGGGGACGTTGGCGCGTCGGCTCGTCGACGCCGATCCGAGGTTGCGCCTGAGCCGCAGTTGGACGACGCGCTCGCCGCGCCCGACCGAGGACGACTCCGCGTACGAGTTCGTCGATCAGGCGACCTTCGAGCGCGCGATCGCCGAGGACCGCTTTCTCGAGTGGGCGTCGTTTCACGACCACCTCTACGGGACGCCGCGTCCCGCGCCGACCGACGACACGGACCTCCTCCTCGAGATCGAGGTCCAGGGGGCCGAGCAGGTCCGGCGCCATCACCCCGACGCGGTCGTCGTGCTGATACTGGCGCCCACCAACTCCGAGCTCGAGGACCGTCTGCGCGCGCGCGGCGACTTGGAGGACCACGTGCGCGCCCGACTGGCCAGCACGCCCGACGAGATCGCCCGGGGCCGCGAACTGGCTGACTTCGTGGTGGTGAACGACGATCCCGGGCGGGCCACCGACGAGATCCTCTCTATACTGGAGGGACTTCGTGGGCATCGCCGCGACGCCCCGGAAAAGGACTGAAACCAATGGCCGAACGCCCCACGCTCGTCGACCCGCCCATCGAGGACCTCCTCGCCAAGGTCGGCGACTCCAAGTTCACCCTGGTGGCGGTCTCGGCGATCCGCGCCCGCGAGATCAACGAGTACTACAACGGCTTGGGCTCGGGTCATGGCGCCCTCATCCCGCCCCAGGTGACCTCGCTGTCCAACAAGTCCCTGTCGCTCGCGCTCGAGGAGCTCTACGAGGGCAAGCTGGAGTTCCACCGACCGACGCCCGAGGAGCTCGAGGCCGAGCAGTTGGCGAAGGAGGCGGAGCGGGCGAGCCAGGACGCGGACACCGACCTGGACGCCTTCACCGATGCCCTCCGGGACGCCTGAGCCCCCGGCGCCCTTCATCGTCCTGGGCGTCGCCGGCGGCGTCGCCGCCTACAAGTGCGTCGAGCTGACCCGCCGGCTCGTCGACGCCGGCTACCACGTTGCACCGGTGCTCACTCCCGATGCCCTGCGATTCGTCGGAGCGGCCACCTTCTCGGCGCTGTCCAGCGAACCGGCGCGCACGTCGCTGTTCTCCGATCCGGTCACGCCGATTCCGCACACCTACCTCGGACAGCGCGCCGACCTGATCGTGGTGGCGCCGGCCACCGCCCACCTCCTCGCTCGCTACGCCCTGGGCCTCGCCGACGATCTGCTCACGGCGACGCTGCTCGCGACGCGCGCGCCGGTGCTGGTGTGTCCGGCGATGCACACCGAGATGTGGGAACAGGCGTCGGTCCAGGAGAACGTGGCCACGTTGCGACGGCGCGGCGTCATGATCCTCGGGCCGGCGACCGGGCGGCTGGCCGGCGGCGACGAGGGCGCGGGGCGCCTGGTTGAGCCTGAGGAGATCGCCGAGCTCGTCGGGCGGATCCTGCACGGGTATCGCGGACCACTGAGCGGGCGCACCGTGCTCGTGACGGCCGGCGGGACCCGTGAGCCCATCGATCCGGTGCGGGTCATCGCCAATCGGTCCTCTGGTCGCCAGGGCACGGCCCTGGCCGTCGTGGCGGCGCGCCTGGGCGCCACCGTCACGCTCGTCACGACATCGGACCTGGCGCTCGCGCCCGACGTGGCCCGGACGATCGAGGTCGTGCGGGTCGACACCGCGGCGCAGCTCTTCGAGGCGACCACGTCGCGCGCCCCGGCGTGCGACGTGGTCATCATGGCGGCCGCGGTCGCGGACTTCACCGTGGACCCGGCCCCGGTCAAGCTCAAGCGGCGTCGCGGCGTGCCGTCACTCGAGCTCGTGGCGACCGCGGACGTCGTGGACGCTCTGGTGGCCGCGCGCCGCCCCGGTCAGGTCATCGTCGCCTTCGCCGCCGAGACCACCGACGCGCTCGCCAACGGTCTCACGAAACTGAAGGAGAAGAAGGTCGATCTGCTCGTCGTGAACGACGTCACCGCACCGGGCGCCGGATTCGAGCACGACACCAACGAAGTCACGCTGCTCGCGAGTGAGGAGACGCCCGAGCGCGTGTCGCAACGGTCCAAAGAAGCGATCGCTGAAGCGATCTTGGCTAGGGTGGCGTCATCGTTCGACCGAGGAGCCCGATGAGCGACCGCACCCTGTTCACCTCCGAGTCGGTCACCGAGGGTCACCCCGACAAGATCGCCGACCAGGTGTCAGACAGCGTGCTCGACACGATCCTGGCCCAGGACCCCATGGCCCGCGTGGCCTGCGAGACGCTGCTCACGACCGGACTGTGCGTGGTTGCCGGCGAGATCACGACTAGCGCGGTCACCGATATCACCTCGATCGTGCGCCGCACAATCCTGGACATCGGCTACGACGACACGACTAAGGGGCTTGACGGACGGACCTGCGCCGTGCTCGTGTCGCTGGACAAGCAGAGCCCCGACATCGCCGGGGGAGTGGACACCGCACTCGAGCACCGCACGGGCTCCGGTGGAGAGGACCAGCTCAACTCGTTGGGCGCCGGCGACCAGGGAATGATGTTCGGCTACGCCTGCAGCGACAACGACGACCTCTTGCCGCTGCCGATCTGGCTGGCCCACCGCCTCGCCATGCGACTCGCTCAGGTGCGGCGCTCGGGATTGATCGGCTACCTGCGTCCCGACGGCAAGACCCAGGTGACGGTCGCCTACGAAGCGGGCCGGCCGGTGGGCATCGACACGGTGCTCGTCTCGACCCAGCACGACGACGGGATCGACTGGTCGACGATCCACGGCGACGTGCTCGAGCACGTGATACGTCCGATCCTGCCCGAGGACCTCGACACGAGTTCGATGAACGTGTACGTGAACCCGTCGGGCAAGTTCGTCCTGGGTGGTCCGCACGCCGACGCGGGCTTGACCGGGCGCAAGATTATCGTCGACTCCTACGGGGGCATGGCCCGACACGGCGGGGGATGCTTCTCGGGCAAGGACCCCTCCAAGGTCGACCGGTCGGCGGCCTACGCCGCGCGCTGGGTCGCCAAGCACGTGGTCGCCGCCGGGGCCGCCGAGCGCTGCGAGGTTCAGGTCGCCTACGCGATCGGCGTGGCTCGCCCGGTGTCGGTGCTCGTCGAGACATTCGGCACCGAGCGCGTCGACCGGGCCAAGATCGCCAAGGCCGTCGACGCGATCTTCGACCTTCGACCAGCCGCGATCATCCGGGACCTCGACCTGCGTCGGCCCATCTATCTGCGCACGGCGGCCTACGGCCACTTCGGGCGCGGTGACCACAGCTTCACCTGGGAGCAGACACCGCGCGTCGACGACCTGCGCCGGGAGCTGTCACTCACCTAGTGGCCGCGGCGCGCGCGGTGCGCATCGTGACCGAGGTCGGCGCGGTGGACCGACCATTCGACTACTTGGTCACCGAGTCGACGGCCGACGTGGGTCTCGGAGACCGCGTGCGCGTCGACTTCAATCACCGCTCCGTGCGGGGATGGGTCCTGGCCGAGGTGGACCCGACCCGGGCTCTCAAACCCCTCGGGCGCTGGCTGGGCTACGGCCCGCCCCCCGAGATGCTCGACCTGTTGGGGTGGGCCGCGCGCCGCTGGTACGCGCCCTTGTCGCGGTTCTTGGCCGCCGCGTCGCCCGCGACGCGCGTCACGCGGCTGCCCGACGCGCCCGGCGCGGCGTCGTTGACGCCCGCGGTGGCGTCGTCAGCGATGGAGGTATCGCCCGGCGTGGTCGTGACGGCGCCGACGATGGATCCCATCGCGCTGATACTTGGAGCGTACGAGCGGTGTCGCCAACGTCCCGGATCATTGGTCGTCCTCGTGCCGACGGAGACGTGGGCCCGGCGCCTGCGAGGTCGCCTGGAGCAACGCGGCTGCGCGGTGGCCTTCGGGGACCGCGAGTGGGACCGCGCGCGCGCCGGCTGGCCGGTCGTCCTCGGCGCGCGAGGCGCGGCCCTGGCCCCGGTGCCGCGGATCTCCGGCGCCGTCATCGCCGACGCGGACGACGACGCCTTCCGGTCCAGCGCCACGCCGACGTGGGACGCCGCGACGGTGTTGCGGGAGCGATGCCGCCGCGACGGCGCCCCCCTCTGGATGACGTCGATGATGCCCTCGCCGCGCCTGCTCGAGGGTCGGTCCTTCGAGCTCGCGGGCGACGTCGCGGGGGGTTGGCCCGCGCTGGTCACGGTGGACCGACGCCAGGGCGATCCCCACGATGGAGCGCTGGCGCGCGACTCCCTGGAGGCGGCGCACCGGGCCCTCGAGGGCGACCAGGCCGTCGCGGTCGTGGTGCTGCTCCAGCGACTCGGCCCGGGCCGACTCCTGGCGTGCCGACGATGCGGGGAGCTGGCCCGCTGCGCGGTGTGCTTCCAGGCGGAGCGCGAAGTGGACGGCCGGCTGGTGTGCGACGACGCCCACGACCCGCGCGAGAGGTTCTGCCGCCACTGCGGGGCGACGAATCTTCGTCGCGTCGGACCCGGCGTCACGACGCTGGCCCGTGACGTGTCGGCCCAGCTGGGTCGACCGGTGAGCGAGGTGACGGCCGCCACCGACGCCGACGAGCCGCTCGAGCGCGTGGTGGTGGGAACCGAGGCCGTCTTCACCCGGGTGCGCCGGTGCGCCGTGGTGGTCGTGGCCGACTTCGACCAGTATCTCCTCGCGCCGCGCGCCGCGGCCCGACGGGCGGCCGTGGTGGCCGTCGGCAAGGCGGGGCGCCTGGTGGGCAGTCGACGAGAGGGGCGCGGCGCGGTGGTGGTCCAGACCCGCCGGGGCGACGACCCGGTGCTGTCCGCCCTGCTCCGTGGCGACGTCACCACCCTGGTCGAGGAGGACGTGGCGACCGCACGGCTCCTAGGACTGCCTCCCTTTGGGGCGCTCGCGGAGGTGTCCGGTGAGGGTGCCGCAGACTTCGTCGCCCAGATTGGCGGCCAGCTCGACGTCACCGCGTCGGGCGACACCTTCACGGTCCGTGCGCCGGACGCGGAGACGCTCGCTGGCGCACTGGCGACCGTGGAGCGCCCGCCGGGGCGCGTGCGCGTGGCCGTGTCGTAGTCGCCTCCTCCGGTCACGCGCGAGCCGGGCGGTAACGTGGCGGGGTGTCCACGCTGCCGATTCGCGTCTACGGCGACCCGGTTCTGACCGAGGCCACGTCGGAGGTCGCCGAGATCGACGGGCGCATCGCGGCGCTCGCCCAGACGATGATCGAGACGATGTACGAGGCGCCCGGCGTCGGACTCGCCGCCAACCAAATCGGTGTCCAGAAGCGTCTCTTCGTCTACGACAAGGGCGACGGGCCCTTCGTCGTGGTCAATCCGACCATCCTCGAGACGGACGGGGAGTGGACGTTCGAGGAGGGCTGCCTGTCGGTACCCGGGATGAGCTGGGCCATCACCAGGCCCAACGCCGTGCACCTGGTGGGCTACGACCTCGACGGCAACCAGATCGACATCCAGACCGAAGAGTACGAGGGTCGCATCTTCCAGCACGAGCTGGACCACCTCGACGGGGTCTTGCTGGTCGAACGCCTCGACCCGGACCAGCGACGAGAGGCGAAGCGGATCCTGGCCGAGCGACGGGTGAACCTGTCGGCCGACGACCCCGACGGATTGCACCGACTTCAGGACCTGTAGATGCGCCTGGCGTTCCTCGGCACGCCCGACGCGGCCGTGCCGTCGCTTCGGGCGTTGGTGGCGGCCGGTCACGACGTCGAGGTCGTCGTCACGCGGCCAGACCGGCGCCGCGGGCGCGGCACGGAGAGGTCGCACAGCCCCGTCCACGAGGCGGCCGACACGCTGGGGATACCAGTGGCGTTCGACGTGGCGGACCTGGACGCCGCACGCGTGGAGCGGGGTGTCGTCGTGGCCTACGGGGCGCTCGTGCCGGCGGCGGTGCTCGCCGTGATACCGATGCTCAACGTCCATTTCTCACTGCTGCCCCGCTGGCGGGGCGCGGCGCCGGTCGAGCGCGCGATACTGGCCGGCGACGAGGAGACGGGTGTGTCGGTGATGTCGCTCGAGGCCCGGTTGGACACCGGTCCCGTGCACCTGATGCGCCGTGTCGGCGTCGACCACAAGACCGTGTCCCAGCTCACCGCGGAGTTGGCGCTCCTGGGTGCCGCGGCCGTGGTCGAGGTTCTGGCGTCGCGCGAGCTGCTCGCGCATCCCGAGCCCCAGTCCGGCGAGGTGACCTACGCGGCCAAGCTGTTGGGCGAGAACCTTCACCTCGTACCCGAGATGACCCGGGACGCCTTCTTGCGCACGGTGCGTCTCGAGCGTGCCTTCACCATCATCGGTGGCCGCCGCCTCAAGGTGCTGCGAGCGCACGCCCTCGAGGTCCCGATCCCCCCGGCGGGCACGGTCGTGATCGTCGAGGGCGACGTGGCGCTCGCCACGTCGGACGCCGTCGTGGTCCTCGACGAGGTCCAGCCCGAAGGAACGCGTGCGATGTCGGGGGCGGCCTGGTGGCAGGGCGCACGACTCACGGCCGCCACCGCACAGTGGGCGTGAGGAGAAACGGCGAGTCCTAGGCTGACCTCGTGACCTCGATCGATGCCGGCCCGACGGGTTCGCTGCGCGTGGCCCCTTCCATATTGGCCGCGGACTTCGGCGCCCTTGCCGAAGCCGTTCGCGAGATCGACGCCGAGACCGATTGGCTCCACGTTGACGTGATGGACGGACACTTCGTCCCCAATGTCTCGATCGGACCGCCGGTCGTGCGGTCGTTGCGCGCCTACAGCACCCGTTTCTTCGACTGCCACCTGATGATGAGCGAGCCCGGGCGATACCTGGAGTCCTTCGTCCAGGCCGGGGCCGACGGTTGCACCGTCCACGTGGAGGTCGGCTCGACCGCGTCCCTGATCAGTGACGCCAAAGCCCTCGGCCTGCGTGTCGGGCTGGCCGCGAACCCCGACACGCCCTTTGCCGAGGTGGCCCCGTACCTCGGCGACGTGAACCTGCTGTTGTTGATGACCGTCTTCCCCGGGTTTGGAGGGCAGCGCTTCATCGCTGACGTCATGGACAAGGTGGTCGAGGCGCGGCGCGAGATTGACGTCAACGACTTGAGCCTCGACATCGAAGTTGACGGCGGCATCGACCAGGTGACCGCGCCCATCGCGGTGCGGGCCGGGGCCAACGTCCTCGTCGCCGGATCGGCAATCTTTCGAGCGCCCTCGCCCCTCGACGCCGCCCGACACCTGCGCGAGGCAGCGCTCGCGATCCGATGAGTCTCTCGCCGTCGGAGTTGATGCTGATGGCCGTGGAGGAGGCTCGGCGCGCGCGGTTGGTCGCGCCTCCCAACCCCTGGGTGGGCGCGGTGGTCGTCGACGATCGGGGAGTGGTGGTTGCACGGGGCCATACCCAGGCACCGGGCGGGTCCCACGCCGAAATCAACGCGCTGAACGACGCGGACGACCTCGCCCGGGGCGCGTCGATGTTCGTCACGCTCGAGCCCTGTGTCCACGTCGGCCGCACCGGGCCGTGCGTCGAAGCGATCGTCGAGGCGGGTATCCGTCGCGTCGTGGTAGGCACGCTGGACCCCGACCAGCGCATGGCCGGCCAGGGGGTCGAGGTGCTGCGCGCCTCCGGCGTGGACGTCGAGGTTGGCGTGCGAGAAGAGGTCGTGCGCGACCAGCTCGCGGCGTACCTCTGGCAGCGAACGACCGGGCGCCCCTACGTGGTGGCGAAGGTTGCGGCAACCCTCGATGGCGCCGTCGCGATGGACGACGGCACGAGTCAATGGATCACCGGCGCGGAGGCGCGACGCGACGCCCACCGGCTGCGCGCCGAGTCCCAGGCCATCATCGTGGGTGCTGGCACGGTGCGGACCGACGACCCCGCCTTGACCGCGCGGTTGGACGGACAGGTCTACGAGCCCCTGCGCGTGGTGCTCGGCAGCGCCCCGGAGCACGCCCGCGTGCGGCCGTGCCGGGAGCGCACCGGGGCCCTAGAACCCGTGCTCGAGGAGCTCGGTGCCGACGGCGTGCTCCAAGCGCTGGTGGAGGGAGGCCCGAGCACCGTGAGCGCCTTCCTCGACGCGGGCTTGGTCAACCGCCTGGTGTGGTACGTCGCACCGGCGTGGGCCGGGCGCGGCGCGACGCGCGGCGCCGTGGAAGGGTTGACGACGCCCAGCATCGACGCCCTGCGCCGGGGTCGGCTGGTGGGGGTCGTTCGAATCGGCGAGGATGTACGTATGGACGTGGAGGTCTAATGGCTCTTTCATCGATCGATGCCGCGATCGCGGCACTGCGCGACGGGGGCATGGTGGTCGTCGTCGACGACGAGGATCGCGAGAACGAGGGCGACCTGATCATGGCCGCCGAGGACGTGACCCCCGAGTCGATGGCGTTCTTCCTCGAGTACACGTCGGGGGTCATCTGCGTCCCGCTCGAGTCGACGCGGGCCGATGAGCTGGAGTTGCCCCTCATGGTGGTCGCCAACACCGAAGCGCAACGGACGGCCTTCACCGTGTCGGTGGACTACCGCCACGGCACCACGACCGGCATCTCCGCCCATGATCGCGCGGCGACGGTGCGTTCCCTCGTGGACCCCGCGACCCAGCCAGCCGACCTCGCGCGCCCCGGTCACGTCTTTCCCCTCCGCTATCGCACCGGTGGAGTGCTCAAGCGCGCGGGCCACACCGAAGCCGCGGTCGACCTGTGCCGCTTGGCCGGCCGCAGACCGGCGGGCGTGCTGTGC
>DAIOGY010000003.1:0-22191 GCA_036745005.1 Acidimicrobiales bacterium
TGGTGCACGACGAGGGGCTCGGCATGTGCAACATCACGAAGTGCTGCACCGAGGTGTGCCCCGAGCACATCAAGATCACCGACAACGCCATCATCCCGCTGAAGGAGCGCGTCGTGGACGCCCACTACGACCCCATCGCCTGGCTCGGTCGCAAGATCACCCGGCGCGTCAAGAGGTCGTCGGACGCCGCCGCGGTGCAGCCGGCCCCCTAGCGCGTGGCCGACTTCTTGAGCGACGACTGGTTCGCTGACCTCAACTCCTCGTTGGCCGCCGCCGGACCCGTGCCCCTCGAGGGCCGCGCCACCGTGCGCGTCGTGCTCGACTTCGCCGACGGCCCCGGCTCGCTGCCGCACGCCCTCACCTTCACCCTCGCGCCCGAGGGAGCGTCGGTGAGCGCGGGCGACCACCTGGCTGCCGACGCGCTCGTGCGCCTCGCCTTCAGCGACGCCCGGGACCTCGTGAACGGGTCGGTCACCAGCGCGGACGCGCTGCGCGAGGGCCGGGTGAAGGTCCGCGGCGACTTGGACGCCGTGGTGAGCCTGGCCGAGTGGCTGAAGAGGGCCCACCCGCGCGCCGAGGGATGAGCGTGGACCTGCCGCTGCTCGAGGACGACCGCGGCGAACCCGGGGTGATCGAGGCGCACATGATGCACCAACGCGAGCACGCGATCGCCCCGGTCGGAGTCCTGTGCTTCTTCAACGACGTCCTGGAGCGGTTCGCGGCGGACGGGCGCCTGCGCGAGGTCTACACGCTGCACAGCGAGATCGGCCACAACCCCGTCTACGAGTTCGCCGCCGCCGAGGGTCCGGTCACCGTCGTGCATCCCGGGGTGGGCGCGCCGTTGGCCGCCGGCATCGTCGAGGAGGTGGCGGCCCTGGGCGTGCGCACCTTCGTCGCGTGCGGTGGCGCGGGGGCGCTCGTCGACGACCTGGCCCTGGGCCACGTCATGGTCGTGACGTCAGCGCTGCGCGACGAGGGCACCAGCCTGCACTACATGTCGCCCAGCCGGATCATCGACGCGGACCCCGACGGCGTGCGCGTGCTCGAAGAGACGCTGCGCGCGCTCGGTGTCGACTACTTCCTGGGGCGCACCTGGACCACCGACGCGCTGTTTCGCGAGACCCGGGCCCGGGTCTCGCGCCGGATCGACGAGGGCTGCTCGGTCGTGGACATGGAGTCCGCGGCGTTCATCGCCGTCGCCCGGTATCGGGGCCTGCGCTTCGCGCAGTTGCTGTACGCCGGAGACTCGCTGGCCGGCGAGGAGTGGGACTCGCGCCACTGGGACCGGGCCGGCTCGATCCGCGAGCGACTCTTGGAGGTCGCGGCGCGCGCCGCCGTGACCCTGCACGACGCACCCCTCTGACACCGGGTCGGTAGGCTCCGCCACCATGGCCACGCCCGTGACGCGCGTCTACATCGAGGAGACCCGCCGCGCCGCCTTCGCGGTCGCCCTCGACTGGCCCGGGTGGTGTCGCCGGGCCAAGACGGCCGACCTGGCTGTTCAGACGCTCCTCGACTATCGAGACCGTTACGCCGAGATCGTGTCGGGCGAGTTCGACCCCGGCCGGGTCCGCATCGTCGCCACGCTCGAGGGCAACGCGACGACCGACTTCGGCGCGCCCGACGCGCGCGGGCCGTGGGACGCCACTCCCCTGACGCGCGCCGAGACGGCGCGCCAGCTCGCCCTCGTCGAGGACTGCTGGCGCTACTTCGACCGCGTCGCCGCCGGGGCACCGGCCTCCCTGCGCAAGGGACCGCGCGGCGGCGGGCGCGACCGCGACGCGGTGGTCGATCACGTGCGTGAGGCCGAGCGCGCGTACGCCTCGCGCATCGGGACTCGCGTCGCGCCGGGCACTCCGTGGCCCGAGCTGCGCGCAGTGATCCTCGACACCCTGCGCGCGGGCTCGACCAACCCCAAGTGGCCGACCCGCTACGCCGTGCGCCGCCAGGCCTGGCACATCACCGACCACGCGTGGGAGATCCAGGACCGCAGTGGCTGACGGGGTCCTGGAGCCTGCCGACGTGCCCACGGTCGACGTCAACGGTCTCGCGACGCGCTACGAGACCCGAGGGGAGGGCCAGCCCATCGACTTGATCCTGGGGCTGGCCCTCGATCTCTCCGAGGCGGAGGCAATCGTCGCCGGTCTCGCGGAGCACTTCCGTGTCCTCGCCCACGACAACCGCGGGGCCGGCGGCACCGCGAGTCCCGCGGGGCCCTACTCAGACGCCGCGACTCCGCCGTCGACGGCGGCGAACGACGCGTCGGGTCCGGTTGGGCCGAGCCGCGCCGCTCCGATCAAGAATCCGAGTGCCGCCACAGCGCTCCCGAGGGCCGGTGCCCACTGCGGAACGAAGTAGCGAAAGCCGACCGTGTGAGTGCCCGCCGCGAACACGCTGATCTGCACCGCCGCCAGGACCTGCTCAACCGCGAAGAGGAAGAAGCCTCGACGGATGATCGTGCGCTGGCGCTCTTCATCGGTTCTCAACTGACCGAGGAACCACCATCCCCCGAGGACCGCGAAGGTCGCCAACAGATTCGCCATCACGCCCACGTCGTATCGAGAGGACTGCGACCAGAGCGCCCCGCCGCTCCACAGGTTGATGAGGTTCACGACGGCGCCGAGGGCAGTGATCGTGTACCCCGTCACGATGTATCGCGACGATCGATCCAGCATCACCGACACGGTGTCACGCTAAACCTCCACGTCCTCGTCGCCCGTTGGACCAAGTGCTCGTCCCGTCTCCAGCAGCGACTTGAGGCTCGAGAGGACGGCGGGCCACCCGTCGCGCACCGCGAGCAGGACGGGACTGTCGGGCGTGAATCCCGCGTGTCGCACCGTCAGGCGCGTGCCGAACTCTCCGGGCTCGATCTCGAAATGGGCGATGGAGCGCGGCTGGGCGGCGAAGGCCGCGACGACGTCGGCCGGAGTGTCGTGGGCGTGCGCCCATCCCTCGCTGAAGGTGTGCCACGTGTAGGCCAGGCGTCGGGGCGCCTCGCACTCCACCACGACCTGGTCGGCGTCGGCCACGGCCGTCGCCGGAAACTCCCACGTCATCGTCGAGCCCGGACGCCAGTCGGTCCGGAACCGGAGGCCCGACCAGTACCGCGACGTCACCTCCGGATCGGTCAGGGCACGCCACACCTCGTCTGGCGTCGCGCGGACGTACGTCGTGTACACGAACTCGGTCACCTCTCCCCCTTCATGCCGAGGTCGTCCTCGGCGTTGGCTGGTTGGCCTTCTCTCCCCGAGCGGCGCACGCGGCTGCCTCCTCCACCCGGGCCGCGCGGGTCGCGGGGCGCACGGCGTGCTCGATCCACGCGAGGATGATCTTCCTCGACGACTGGCTGAACGCGTCCCAGTTCCTCTTCGCGCCGGCGTGGCGCCGGAACGCCGACGCGAGGTCGGGGGGAACTTCCAGCCGTTCGACCGCGTCCATCTTGCTCCACTGCCCCGTCGACTTCGCGCGCTCGACGGCGCGCAGCCCGGCCGGCTGCATCCGGCCCGACGTCACCAGCCGCTCGATCCGGGACTTGTTGGACGCCGACCACACGCTGGCCGGGCGCCGCGGCGCCATCCAGAGCTTCGTGCGCCGCTCGTCGACCGTCGCGGTCTTCGAGTCGATCCAGCCCCAGCAGAGGGCCTCGCACACGATCTCCTCGTAGTCCATCGGCGCCGTGCTCGCGGTCTTCTTGGGGAACACGAGCCAGATCCCGTCCTCGCGGGTGTGGTGTCGCCGCAGCCAGTCGCGCCACTGGCGCTGCGTCGTCACCTCGACGTGGTCGGCCGCGCTCATCGCCGCGAGTCTAGGAACAGCGCGACGACGGCGCGACTGCTAGATCAATCCGAGCGCGCTGACCTCGTCGCGCTCGGCGAGCAGCTCGGCCGTCGTGATCCCCACCCGCTCGGCGGCGAAGTCGTCACGGGCGAAGCCCTCCTTCACCGACCACGACCCGTGGCCGTCGGCGAGGACCGGCAGGCCGAAGGTGAGGCCCTCGGGCGTGCCGTACTCGCCGCGGCTGGTCACGCCCGCCGACACGCAGTCGTCGGCGGGCGTCGCCGTGCGCAGACCCACGACCGTGTCGATCGCGGCGTTGGCCGCGGACGCCGCCGAGCTCGCTCCGCGCGCCTCGATGATGGCGGCGCCGCGCTTCTGGACCGTCGTGATGAACTCACCGCGCAGCCACTCGTCGTCGGCGATCACGTCGGAAGCGCACGCGCCGCCA
The DNA here is from genome assembly GCA_036745005.1 of Acidimicrobiales bacterium. Classification (GTDB taxonomy): domain Bacteria; phylum Actinomycetota; class Acidimicrobiia; order Acidimicrobiales; family RAAP-2; genus RAAP-2. The sequence goes on from DAIOGY010000003.1 coordinate 4,226, forward strand.
ATCGTGGCGTTGGCGAAGTCGGGGTACTGCGTCGCCGAGTGGTTGCCCCAGATGGCCAGGTTCTTGACGCTGGCCACGGAGACGCCGGCCCGCTTGGCCAGCTGGGTCTCGGCGCGGTTCTGGTCGAGGCGCGTCATGGCGAACCAGCGATCCGCCGGGACCTCGGGTGCGCTGGAACGCGCGATGAGGCAGTTGGTGTTGCACGGGTTGCCGACCACCAGCACTCGCACGTCGGAGGCCGCGTGCTCGGCCACCGCGCGGCCCTGGGGCTTGAAGATGCCGCCGTTGACGTTGAGCAGGTCGCCGCGCTCCATACCGGCCTTGCGGGGAATGGATCCGACGAGCAGCGCCCACGACGAGCCGTCGAACGCGGTCGCCAGGTCGCTCGTCGCCTCAACCCCGGCCAGCAGCGGGAAGGCGCAGTCGTCCAGCTCCATCACCACGCCCTCCAGGGACTTCATGGCGGGCTCGATCTCCAGCAACCGAAGGACGACCGGTGTGTCGGGCCCGAGCAGCTGGCCCGACGCGATGCGAAACACCAGCTGGTAGCCGATCTGGCCGGCGGCGCCGGTCACGGTGACGTGGACGGGGGTGGTCATGGCGCTCCTTATGAGAGACGGTCGACGATCGCTGAGGCGAACTCCGAGCACTTGACCTCGGTGGCGCCCTCCATCAGGCGCGCGAAGTCGTAGGTGACGACCTTGTCGGAGATCGTGGCCTCCAGGGCCGCCACGATGTCGGTGGCGGCGTCGGTCCATCCGAGGTGCTCGAACATCAGGACCCCCGAGAGCAGGACCGAGCCGGGGTTGACCTTGTCCTGGCCCGCGTACTTGGGCGCCGTGCCGTGGGTCGCCTCGAAGATCCCGTGGCCGGTGACGTAGTTGATGTTGGCCCCGGGCGCGATGCCGATGCCGCCGACCTGGGCGGCGAGCGCGTCGGAGAGGTAGTCGCCGTTGAGGTTGGTGGTGGCGATCACGTCGAACTCGGCCGGGCGGGTCAGGGTCTGCTGGAAGGCGATGTCGGCGATGGCGTCCTTCACCAGGATCCTGTCGCCGGGCTGGCCGCCGCACTCGTCCCAGCCCACCGCCACGTCGGCGAACTCGTCGCGCACGATCGCGTAGCCCCACCTCATGAAGGCGCCCTCGGTGAACTTCTGGATGTTGCCCTTGTGGACCAGGGTCACCGAGCGACGAGCGTGGACCTGCGCGTACTTGAGCGCGGCGCGCACCAGGCGTTCCGACCCGCTCTGAGAGATCGGCTTGACGCCCAGCCCGCTCATCTCCTTGATGTCCCATCCGTAGGACTCCCTGAGGAAGAACCGCAGCTTCTCGGCCTCGGCCGTGCCCGCCTCGAGCTCCAGTCCGGCGTAGACGTCCTCGGTGTTCTCGCGGAAGATGACCATGTCCACGAGTTCGGGGTGCTTGACCGGTGACGGCACGCCCTGGAACCAGCGCACCGGCCGCAGGCACACGTACAGGTCGAGCAGCTGGCGCAGCGCGACGTTGAGTGACCGGAAGCCTCCGCCGATCGGGGTGGTGAGGGGACCCTTGATCCCGATCAGGTAGTCGCGGAAGTCGGTCACCGTCTGCTCGGGCAGCCAGTCGCCGGTCTCGTTGAAGGCCTTCTCGCCGGCCAGGACCTCCTTCCAGGCGATCTCCTTGCCGTACTTCTTGGCGGCGGCGTCCAGAACCAGACGCGCCGCGGGCCAGATGTCGACCCCCGTGCCGTCGCCCTCGATGAAGGGGATGATGGGGTTGTCAGGGACGCTGAGAACGCCAGCGGCGCTCATCGTGATCTTTTCGGGCATGGTGCCATCCTACGGTTCGTCGCCGAAACCCCCCGGGGGACGAAAGTCCCACGGCTACGCGCCGAAGACGGCGCGGTGGATCTCGCGCGTCGCGGTCGATCGATTGAGCGTGTAGAAGTGCAGGCCCGGCGCGCCGGCGTCTACGAGCGCTTCGCACAGCTCGACCGCCGCGGCGATCCCCTCGGACCGCACCGCACCGGGGCCACCCCGTTCATCGGCCGCGAGCAGGCGGTCCACGATCGCCGACGGGACGGGCGCGCCCATCTGCGCCATCCGGCCGATGCCCGACAATGTGGTCACGGGCATGATGCCGGGCAGCACGGGCTTGGTGACGCCCAGCTCACCGAGCTCGTCCACCAGGGTCGTCCACTCGGCCGCGTCGAAGAAGAACTGCGTCACCGCGAAGTCGGCGCGCCCGAGCTTCTCGGCGAGGAAGCGCCGGTCCGCCTCGCGTTGGGTGGACTCGGGGTGACCCTGGGGGTGGGCCGCCACGCCGATCGCGAAGTCGCCCACCTCACGCGCCAGGTCCACCAGGTCGAGCGCGTGGGTGAACTCGGACGCCTCGCTCGGCCCGGCGGGCGCGTCGCCACGCAGGGCCATCAGGTTCTCAATCCCGGACCGTCGATAGCGGTCCAGGAGGAGGTGCATCTCGTCTCGCGTGTGGCCCACGCACACCACGTGGGCCATCGGCGTCAGGCGGCCCGAGCGCTGGATCGAGCTCACCAGTTCGAAAGTGCGCTCGCGCGACTCGCGGCCGCCGCGATAGGTCACCGAGACGAAGGAGGGCGCCAGCGGCTCGAGGTCGTGCAGGGTCGCGGCCAGAACGGCGGCCTCGTCATCGGACTTGGGCGGGAAGAACTCGAAGGACCGGGTCGGGCCGGCGGCGAGGAGCGCGTCGATCCGCACGCGCTCAGGCGCGTCCGAAGTCGTCTTCGAGTCGAACGATGTCGTCTTCGCCGAAGTAGGTGCCGTGCTGGACCTCGATGAAGACGACCTGGGTGGTTCCGTGGTTCTCGCAACGGTGCGCCTGGCCGAGCTCGATGTCGATGCTGTCGCCGGGCGAGAGCTCGATCGTGCGCCCGTCGAGCACGACCGTCGGGTGCCCGTTGACCACGAACCAGTGCTCCGCGCGCTGCGCGTGACGCTGGTAGCTCAGGCGTTTTCCCGGGGCCACCACGATGCGCTTGACTTTGTGATCGAACATCTCGTCGTCGAGCACCGTGAAGCTGCCCCACGGCCGTTCGTCGTGTTCGCGGCCCTTGTCGTCAGTGGTCATGAGTGCACCTTCTCTGCCGCCAGCACGGCGTTTCGCAACAGCATGGCACGAGTCATCGGGCCCACACCACCGAGGCGCGGCGTGATCCAGCCGGCGACGTCCGCCACGTCGTCGGCCACGTCGCTGAGGAGCTTCTTGCCGGACCAGCTGGTGCCCGCCGCGACCACCGCGGCGCCGGGCCTGATCATCTCGGCGGTCACCAGGCCCGCGCTTCCCGCCGCGGCCACGACCACGTCGCCCAGCCGCGTCAGGGCACCCAGATCGGCGACGCCGGTGTGCACGACGGTCACCGCGGCGTTGCAGCCCGGTCGTTTGAGGGCCAGCAGCAGGGCTAGCGGGCGGCCGATGGTCACGCCGCGCCCGATGATCACGACGTGGCGGCCCTCCACGGGAACCTCGTAGAAGCGAAGGAGCTCGACGATGCCCGCCGGGGTGCACGGGAGCGGGCCCGGCGCGCCCATCACGAGGCGCCCCAAGTTGGTCGGGTGCAACCCGTCGACGTCCTTGGCGGGATCGACGCGGCGAAGCACCTCCTCCTCGTTCATGCCCGCGGGCAGGGGCAGCTGGACGAGGATGGACTGGATGCGAGGGTCCGCGTTGAACCGGTCGACGACCGCTTCGACCTGCGCCTGCGAGGCGCTCGCGTCCAGATGCTCGTCGAAGGTCACCACGCCGATCTCCGCGCACTCGCGCTGCTTCATCGCGACGTAGGTCGCGCTAGGCCCGTCGTCGCCCACCAGCAACGTGCCCAGGCCGACGGGCCGGCCCTCGGCGGCGAGCCGGGCCGCGCGATCGGCCATTTCCATCTTCACGCGAGCGGCGACGACCTCGCCGTTGAGTAGTGATGCGGGCATGGGACTCCTAGTGACGGAAGTGGCGCTCGCCGGTGAGCATCATGACGATACCCGCGGCGTTCGCCGCGTCGATGACCTCTTGATCCCGCACCGATCCGCCGGGCTGGACCACGGCGGTCACTCCGGCGTCGATGAGCGACGCCAGGCCGTCGGCGAAGGGGAAGAAGGCGTCGGAGGCGGCCGCGGCCCCGCGGGCGTGGTCCCCCGCCTTGGCGGTCGCGATGCCCGACGCCACGACGCGCGACTGTTGGCCGGCTCCGACGCCCACCGCCACGCCGTCGCGTGCCACGACGATCGCGTTGGAGGTCGTGCGCGCGCAGACCCGCCACGCGAGGACGAGGTCGTGGAGCTGTTGGGCCGTCGGCTCGACGTCGGTGGCGCAGCGCCACGCGCTGACCGGCACCGTCAGTTCGTCGGCGCTTTGGACCAGCGCGCTGTCGCCCAACGTCCGCACGGAACGCCCCAGCGGCTCGGGTGCCGGGGCGCTCAGCAACCTGGTCGCCTTGCGCCGAGCGACCAGCGCCTCGATGGCGCGCGGCGTGAAGGACGCGGCAACGATCACGTCAGCCTGGGGTCCCTCGGCGATCAGCCGCGCGAGAGCCTCGTCCACGTCGCCGCCAACGGCGATGACGCCGCCGAAGGCGCTGAGGGGGTCCGCGGCCAGCGCCCGGGTGAAGGCCTCGGACAGCGTCGGCGCGATCGCCGCGCCGGCGGCGTTGGCGTGCTTGATGATCGTCACGGCCGCCAACCCGGGCGCGTCGCCGACCAGCTCGTGCACCAAGCGCCACGCGGCGTCCGCGTCGAAGAGGTTCAGGTACGAGAGGGCGGTGCCGGCGTGCTGGACGACGCCGTCCCACCAGGGGGTGGTGTCGGCGACGCGGTAGCGCGCGCCCACCTGGTGGGGGTTCTCGCCGTAGCGCACGACCTCGGCTCGCTCGAGGGTCAGGTGCAGGGTCTCGGGCAGGACGTCGTCGGGTCGACCGGGCGGTGTGCCCACGACGCCGCCGGTGTCGAGCCAGCGCACGATCTGCGCGTCGTAGGCCGCCGTGTGCGCGAACGCCGCCCGGGCCAGCGCGTGGCGCGTCGCGTGACTCAGCGTGCCCCGGCTCCCCAGCTCGTCGAGCACGCCCGGGTACTGCGCGGGCCTCGTCACCACGCCGACGTGCTCGTGGTTCTTCGCCGCCGCGCGGATCATGGTGGGCCCGCCGATGTCGATGAGCTCGACCGAGGGGTCCGACGAGAACGGGTAGAGGTTGCAGACCACGAGGTCGATCGGGGTGATGCCGTGCTCGGCCAGGGCGGCCACGTGGGCGGCGTCGTCGCGGTCCGCCAGGATGCCCGCGTGCACCGCCGGGTGGAGGGTCTTGACGCGCCCGCCGAGCATCTCGGGGAACCCGGTCACCTCGGCGACGTCGCGGTGGGCGACGTCGCCCTCGGCCAGCGCCTTCGCCGTTCCGCCCGAGGCGATGATGTCCACGCCGAGCGCGCGCAGCCCGGTGGCGAACTCGAGCAGCCCGGTCTTGTCCCACACGCTGATCAGGGCGCGCACCTAGTCCTCCAGGGTCTCGGCGACGGACGCGGGTTCGCGGCCCTCGGCCACTGCCGCCATCACCCTACCGACGACGTGCGGGTAGAGCGATCGCTCCACCGTTTTGACTCGCTCGTGCAGGCTCGCTTCGTCGTCGTCGGCGTGCACCGGCACGCGACGCTGGGCCAGCACCGGTCCGTCGTCGATGGCGACCGTCGCCAGGTGGACCGTGCACCCGGTCTCGTCGACGCCGGCGGCCAGCGCCTGGGCGATCGCGTGCCACCCCTTGAACGACGGCAGAAGGCTGGGGTGGGTGTTGAGGATTCTCCCGGGGAAGGCGTCGAAGAAGGGCGCCGTGACGACGGTGCCAAATCCGGCCATCGCGACCACGTCGATGCGCCGAGCGACCAGCGCGTCCGTCAGCGCAGAGGTGTAGGCCTCGCGGTCGAAGGCGGGCGCGAAACCCCCAAAGTCCTGGCGGTCGATCACCAGCGTGTCGACACCGGCGGCACGAGCGACGTCGAGACCTCGACAGGGCCGGTCCGCGACCACGAGAACGACCTCGACCACGTCGAGCATCGCCTCGAGGATGGTCCCTGTCCCAGAGACCAAGACGCAGAGACGGGGTGCCTCCAACGCTTCAGAACGCCTTGACGATCTCGACCATCTGGCTCCCGGCTTCGGTGGGATTCGCGCAGACGTGCACGCCGGCGGCCGTGAGCGCCTCCATCTTGGCCTGCGCCGTGCCTTTGGAGCCCGAGATGATTGCGCCAGCGTGACCCATCTTGCGCCCAGGCGGCGCGGTTACGCCGGCCACGTAGGCCACGACCGGCTTGGTCATGTGCGCCTTGATCCACTCGGCGGCACGCTCCTCTTCCGATCCCCCGATCTCGCCGATCATCATCACCGCGAGCGTCTCGGGGTCGTCCTGGAACGCGCTCAGGCAGTCGATGAAGTTCGTCCCGGGCACCGGATCGCCCCCCGATCCCGACGCACGTCGTCTGCCCGACGCCTTGCTGGCTCAGCTCGTGCAGGGCCTGATAGGTGAGGGTGCCCGAGCGCGACACGACGCCCACCGGTCCGCCCGCCAGGGCGATGTCCCCAGAGGTGATACCGATATTGCACTTGCCGGGGCTAATGATGCCCGGGCAGTTGGGGCCGAGCAGTCGGACCCCGGGATGCTCCTCGACCAAGCGGTTGTAGGTGACGGCCTCGTCCTGGGCCGGGATGCCTTCGGTGATGCACACGATGAAGCCGATGCCCCCCTCGGCGGCCTCGAGGATCGCGGCGGGCGCGAATCGCGGGGGCACGACCACGAACGACGCGGTGGCTCCGGTCGCCGCCACCGCCTCGCGCACCGAGTCGTACACGGGAACGCCATCGACGTCGGTGCCGCCCTTGCCCGGCGTGACACCGGCGACGACCTTCGTCCCGTAGTCACGGTTGCGCAGGCCGTGGAAGCGCCCCTGGCCACCGGTCAGGCCCTGGACGATGACCTTGGTGTTCTCGTCGACGAAGATGCTCATCGCCCGCTCCCCCCGCCCGCGAGGGCCACCGCCCGACGCGCCGCGTCGAGCATCGTCGGCTCCGTGATCAGCGTGTCGCTGAGGTGCGGGCGCAGGATCTCGCGTCCGGCCACGGCGTTGGTCCCGTCGAGGCGCAGCACGATCGGCGAGGTGATCTTCACACGGCCCAGCGCCTCGAGCACGCCCTGGGCGACCTCGTCGCCGCGGGTGATGCCGCCGAAGATGTTCACCAGGATCGACTTGACCTTGGGATCGGTGTTGATCACCTCGAGCGCGGAGGCCATGATGTCGGCGTTCGCGCCGCCGCCGATGTCGAGGAAGTTCGCCGCCTGTCCGCCCACCTGGTTCACGACGTCGAGCGTCGACATGGCCAGGCCGGCGCCATTGGCGATGATCCCCACGGTGCCGTCGAGACCGATGTAGTTGAGGCCCTTCTCCTTGGCCATCTTCTCGCGCGGGTCGTCGGTCTCGGTCGCCCGATACTCCTCCCACTCGGGGTGACGGAAGGCCGCGTTCTCGTCCAGGGTGACCTTGGCGTCGAGCACGTGAACCGTGCCGTCCGGGGTGAGGATCAGTGGGTTCACCTCGACGAGGTCGCAGTCGCCTTCGGTGTAGCAGCGGTAGAGCTTGACCAGGAGGTCGGCGGCCTGCTCGCGCGCGACCTCGTCCAGGCCCGCCTCGGCCACCCACCGGCGCGCCGTCGCGACGTCGAGTCCCTTCACCGGATCGATCTGGAGGAAGGCGATCGCGTCGGGGTCCTCCTCGGCGACGACCTCGATCTCGACCCCACCCTGTGCGCTGAGCATGCCCAGGTGGGTCTTGTTCGGGCGATCGAGCGTGAAGCTCGCGTAGTACTCGCGCGCGATGTCGCTGGCGTGTTCGACCCACAGGCGCTTGACCACGTGGCCCTTGATGTCCAGCCCGAGGATCGCGTTCGCGTGGCGGCGCACCTCGTCGAGGTCGGCGGCGAGCTTGACGCCCCCGGCCTTGCCGCGTCCGCCGACCTTGACCTGGGCCTTGACGACGACCGGCAGGCCGACCTCAGCGGCGACCGCGACGGCCTCCTCGACGGTGTCGGCCACGCCCCCGGGCGACACGGCGATGCCGAAACGCGCGAAGTACTGCTTTCCCTGGTATTCAAAGAGATCCATTGACGACTGCCTCTGATTGTTCGTCCCGCGCCAATCTAACTGACCAGCACAAACCCCTACGAAGCCGGCTCGCGCGCGTCGAGCGTCGCCGCGAGCCACTCGCCGATCTCGCGCAGGGACGCCCCCGGCGTGAAGACCTGGGAAACGCCGGCGTGGCTCAGCGCGGGAACGTCATCGTCAGGGATGATGCCCCCCACCACGACCAGGACGTCGTCGCGCCCGGCGTCGCGCAGCAGCTCGATCACGCGTGGGACCAACACGCGGTGCGCACCCGAGAGCAGCGACAGGCCCACGGCGTCGGCGTCCTCGTGGACGACCGTGGCGACGATCTGCTCCGGTGTCTGGTGCAGCCCGGTGTAGACGACCTCGAAGCCGGCGTCGCGCAGGGCTCGCGCGATGACCTTGGCCCCGCGATCGTGCCCGTCGAGTCCCGGCTTCGCGACGACGACTCGGTAGGGGCGCTTCACTGTGCATCGAGCATAGGGCCCGACTCTCGAGACGCCCGGGGGTCGCCGTCGTTTCGGAGCCCTCCAGAGGCCCGAGTAGCGTGAGAAAACGTGACAACGGCCTCGACCCCCGTTCGTGGGCCGGCGCGAGCATTGGTCTCGGCGATGCGCCCGCGCCAGTGGGTGAAGAACGGGCTCATCGGCGTCGCGCCCGCGGCGGCGGGAACCCTCAACCACGCCGACGTCTTGCGCCACACCGGTGCCGCCTTCCTCGCCTTCTGCGCGCTCTCGTCGGGCATCTACCTGGTCAACGACCTGCGCGACCTCGAGGCCGACCGCCAACACCCGACCAAGCGCCACCGCGCATTGGCGGCCGGCCAGCTGGCGGCCCCGCTGGCCGTCGTCAGCGCCGTCGTGCTCATCGCCGTCGCCTTCGCGATCCCCTTCGCGCTGTGGCACCCCCAGGGGCTCTTCCTGGTCCTGGGCCTGTACCTCGCCAATTCACTGGCCTACTCCTTCTACGTCAAGAACGTGGTCATCATCGAGCTGGTCTCGGTGGCCTCGGGCTTCTTCCTGCGCGCCTACGCCGGCGCGACGGCGTCGCACCTCTTCGTCTCGACCTGGTTCTTGGTCGTGATCTCCTTCGGCGCGCTCTTCCTCGTGGTCGGCAAGCGCTCCTCGGAGCTGGAGAGGGTCGGCGCGGGCATCACCCGGCGGGTCCTGGCCGAGTACTCACGCGACTTCCTGCACTCGGTCCTGACGATGAGCGCCGCCGTCGTGGTCACCGGCTACTGCCTGTGGGCGTTCGACACGTCCGCCACCGGACTGTCGTCGGCCCACCACTACACCGTGCCCATCCGCCTCTCGGTGGTGCCCGTGGTCGTCGCGGTGCTCTTCATCATGCGCTCGGCCGAGGCCGGCGACGGCGCGGCGCCCGACGAGATGCTCTATCACAACCGCGAGATCCAGGCCCTGGTCGTGATCTGGGCCGCCCTGCTCCTGGTAGGCATCTACTGATGACCCGCGAACGTCTCACCGGCTGGGGTCGGACCGCCCCCAGCGTCGCCGAAGTGGTGACGCCCGACGACGAGGAGGGCGTGGTCGCCGCGATCGCCGGGTCGAGTGCGGTGATCGCCCGGGGCCTCGGGCGCAGCTACGGCGACGCCGCCCAGGTCGGTGGCGGCGTCGCGCTGAGCAACCTCGGCCTGGGCGGCGTCGGGCCGATCGACGAGGGCGGGCGCGTCAGCGTGGGCGCCGGAGTCTCCTTCGACGAGCTGCTGGCGAGCTCGATCCCCCAGGGCTGGTTCGTGCCGGTGACCCCGGGCACGCGCCAGGTCACCCTCGGCGGCGCGATCGCCGCCGACGTGCACGGCAAGAACCACCACGTCGACGGATCGATCGGCGCGCACGTGCTCGACCTTCGCCTCGTGACGCCCACGGGGACGTCGGACGTCTCGCCCACGAAGGACCCCGACCTGTTCTGGGCCACCGTCGGCGGCATGGGCCTCACCGGCGTCGTCACCCGGCTGACCCTCGAGATGCTGCCCATCGAGACCGATCGGGTCCTCGTCGACACGGAGCGCTTCGACAACCTCGACGCCGTGATGGCCGCGATGGCCGAGGGCGACCAGGACTACCGCTACTCGGTCGCGTGGGTGGACTGCATGACGCGCGGCGCCCACATGGGCCGAGCGATCCTGACCCGGGGCAATCACGCGGGGGCCGGGGACGTCACGTCGGCGACGCTGACCGGTCCGACGCCCGCACGCCTCGCGGTGCCCTTCGACGCGCCGAGCGGACTGCTCAACTCGTGGAGCGTTCGCGCCTTCAACGAGCTGTGGTTCCGCTCCGCGCCGCGTCACGAGGTCGGCGAGGCCCAGGGCCTCGCGACCTTCTTCCACCCGCTCGACGGCGTTCGCGACTGGAACCGCCTCTACGGCCGCCGGGGCTTCGTGCAGTACCAATTCTGCGTGCCCGACGACGCCGGCGAGACCGTGGTCCGCGCGATCACGCGGCTGTCGGACTCGCGGGTGCCGAGCTTCCTGGCCGTGCTGAAGCGTTTCGGCGCCGCGACGCCCGGGCCGCTCTCCTTCCCGGCCCCGGGCTGGACGTTGGCGCTGGACCTGCCGGTGGGACCCGCGGCGCTGCCCGGCGTGCTCGACGAGCTCGACGAGCTGGTCATCGCCGCGCGGGGCCGCGTCTACTTCGCCAAGGACGCCCGGCTCAATCCGAGCAAGGTTCGAGCCATGTACCCGCACTTGGCCGACTTCCTCGAGGTCAAGGAGCGCGTCGACCCCGAGCACCGGATGACCAGCGACCTGGCGCGTCGCCTCGGACTGACAGGAGAGTGACCATGGACAACGCCTTCGGCCAGCCCCAGAGCGTGATCGTGCTGGGCGGGACGTCGGACATCGCGCGCGCGCTCACGAAGCGCCTGTGCGCCGCTCGCACGCGGAGCGTCGTCCTGGCGGGCCGCGACGCGGCGCGGCTGGCCGCCGCCGCCGACGAGGCTCGCGGGTACGGGGCCTCGATGACCGCGACGGTCCACTTCGACGCCGAGGACCTCGCGGGCGCGCGGCGCTGCGTCGACGAGGCGTTCACCCAGGCCGGTGAACCGGTCGACCTGGTCGTGGTCGCGGTGGGCCAGCTCGGGGACCAGTTGCTCGACGAGGACGACCCCGCGCGCGCCGCGTCCAGCGCGGTGGTCAATTTCGCCTGGCCCAGCGCCGCCCTGGCCGAGGTCCGAGCGCGCCTGGTGGCCCAGGGCCACGGGCGCATCATCGTGCTCTCGTCGATCGCGTCGGTGCGGGTGCGCCGCAACGCCTACCTCTACGGCGCGGCGAAGGCCGGTCTCGACCGGGTGTGCCAGGGTCTGGCCTCGTCGTTGTCGGGCACCGGCGTGAGCCTGCAGATCGTGCGACCGGCGTTCGTCCGATCCAAGATGACGGCCGGGCGCCCCGAGACACCCTTCTCGACCGGCGTGAACGAGCTCGCCGAGACCATCGTGCGCGGCCTGGCGACCGGTGCGCCGGTGATCTGGAGCCCCCCGGTGCTGCGGTACGTCGCCCTCGTGTTGCGCGTGCTGCCGGCGCCCCTCTGGCGATTGGTCGCGGCGCGCGGTTAACCCGGCGTGGTCGTCGTGGTCGTGGTCGTCGCCGGCGGCGTGCGCAGCGACATGGTAAAGAAGTCGCGGCTCCACCACGCGACGAAGTATCGCGACGGCGGCCCGATCATCCCCGCCAGCAGGCTGGTGCCGTTGCCGCCGTTGATCGGCGCGTTGAGCGGGCCGCTGAAGGTCGAGTACTGCACCCAGTCGGTGTTGATGTCGAGCTCCATCGCGCGGACCGCGCCCGCGCGCACGAGCACGTTGGCGAGGTCGCTGATCGACATCGCCGGACCGCCGACGTAGACGAGCGCGCCGGTCCGGGTGACGCCGAGCCCGGAGCGCCACACGTTGAAGGTCCCGCCGAGGGTCTTGCCCCACTTGATGGTGTTCTGGGCGGCGAGGCCGGCCACGGCGTGGCCGTTGTCCACGATGAGGTCGAGGTTCTGGCGCACCGAGGCGACCTGGTTGTCCATCGTGACGTCGCGCCCCCACTTGGCGACGGTCATGGTCCCGTCCTTGAAGATCACGACCGACGCGGCGCCGACGCGCAGCGGGATGATGGTCCGGCCCTGCGTGTAGTAGCCGCCGTTGGCGTCCTGCATGCGGAACCCCGCGTTGAACGCGGCCACCAGCGTCTCGGACGCCTTCGCGCTGACCGGCGCGGTGAAGCGGAAGGGCCCCCCCTGGCCGGGGATCGTCGAGCCCGAGTAGAGCTGGGCGCGCAGCAGCGTCGGGTCCATCCAGGCGACGCCCACCACGTAGCTCGTGTGCACCGGGTCGGGGCGGACGAAGGCCTCGTAGACGGTGGGCACGCCCTTGGCGGTGCGCCGACCGACCACGTGCCACACTCCCTCGCCGGGCAGCGGGTGGGCGACCGGCGACACGATGGTGGCCGGCGCGGGCAGGTGCTCGAGTCCCTTGGGGATGACCACTCTGGTCGGGCCGTGGCCGACGAAGGCCAGCGGCGGCGGCGCGCCGCCCTTCTTCGCCGGGTGGAGCTTGTACCACTCGGTCTCGACCCAGGTGACGATGCCGCCCATGCCGTGCTGGCGGCCCCATTCGGCCGCCCGGGCCTGGAGGCTCACCCCGTAGGAGGGATTGTGCAGCGCGTAGGCCAACGTCACCCCGAGGTACCCGACGAAGAACAGCGTGAACGCGGCCAACAGGACGATCGCCCGGCGACGCCAGTAGACGTGGGCGGGGAGGCGATGGTGCTGGGGAGGACTGGGGGGCCGGTACACCGGTCGCGCGAGGTCCATGGGAACGTAGTCTCTCACGTGACCGCGAGACCCCCGTCACCGACGAAGGTCAGTTCTTACCAACCTCTTATGAGTCGGGCGCGCGTCGCAACGGCGTCATCGCCAACACCAGATTCTTCACGCCGTGCTCGTCGAAGCTCACCGCGGCGCGCGCGTGCGCCCCGGCGCCTTCGACGCTCGTGACGACGCCGGGCCCGTAACGATCGTGCACGACGCGGTCGCCCACGCCGAGTCCCAGCAGCTCGGCTCCGGTGGAACGCACCGGTGGCGCGGCGCCGGAGCCGAAGGCGCGGCCCACCGTGAAGTCGGTGTCGCGTCCGAGGAATCCGTCGGTGATCTCGAAGGCGCGATGCGTTGGCCGCGTCGCCGAGAGGTCGGTCACCAGCTCGGCCGGTATCTCGGCCAGGAACCGGCTGGGGATCGCGGGGGCGTGCTGGCCCCACAGGGTGCGGCTCCACGCGTGGGTCAGCACGAGATGGCGCATCGCCCGGGTGATACCGACGTAACAGAGCCGGCGTTCCTCCTCGAGCTCGTCGTCGTCGCCCATCGCCCGGCGATGGGGGAAGACCGTCTCTTCCAGGCCGGCGATCACCACCGCCGGGTACTCCAGCCCCTTCGCGATGTGCAGGGTCATGAGCGACACCGCACCGGCGCCGCTGTCGAGCTGGTCGGCGTCCGAGATCAGCGCCATGCGCTCGACGAAGTCGAGGAGCGTGTCGTACTGGGACGCCGCGGACGCGAGCTCGCCCAGGTTCTCGAGGCGCGAATACGCCTCGTCGCTGTTCTCGGCGCGCAACGCATCGCCCATCCCGGTCTCGCGCACGATCGCGTCGATCATCTCGCGCGGGGTCAAGTCATTGGCCAGGGCGCGCAGCTCCTCGAGGAGGAACGAGAAGCGGTCGGCCCCCGCGAGGGCTCGACCGGTGAGGCCGGCGGCGCGCGCGTGACCCACCGCCTCGGCGAAGGAGAGGCCGTGCTCGGCGGCGTACGAACCGAGCTTGGCCTGTGCCCCGGCGCCGACGCCGCGCTTGGGCTCGTTGACGACGCGCCGGGCCGACGCCTCGTCGCGCGGGTTGACCAGGAGCCTCGCGTAGGCCAGGGCGGTCTTGATCTCCTTGCGGTCGTAAAAGCGCATGCCCGACATCACGCGGTACGGCACGCTCGCACGCAGCAGCTCCTCTTCGAGCACGCGGCTCTGCGCGTTGGTGCGGTAGAACACCGCGACCTGGTTCCACTCCAGGCGGTGCTCGGTGCGCAGGCGGCGCAGCTCGCTGGCCACCCAGCGGCCCTCGTCGTACTCGTCCCCGGCCCGGTAGAGGCGAATGCGCTCGCCGGTCTCGCCCACGGTGAAGAGGTTCTTCGCGCGTCGCCCGGCGTTCTTGGCGATCACCGCGTTCGCGGCGTCCAGGATGGTCTGGGTCGAGCGGAAGTTCTGCTCGAGCACGATGACCGCGGCGTCGGGAAAGCGCTGCTCGAACTGGAGGATGTTGCGCACGTCCGCCGCTCGGAAGCGGTAGATCGACTGGTCGGCGTCGCCGACCACGCACAGGTTGCGGTGCTGGGCCGCCAGCATGATCACGAGCTCGTTCTGCACGCCGTTGGTGTCCTGGAATTCGTCGACCAGCAGGTGGCGGAACCGGCGCTGGTAGTTGGCCAGCACGTCGGCGTCGTGGCGCAGCAGCTCGACGGTGTTGACCATGAGGTCGTCGAAGTCCATCGCGTTGGCGGTGCGCAGGCGCTTCGCGTAGTGGTCGTAGATCTCGGCGATGCGTCGGTGCAGGGGCCCGTCGTGGCGCCCGGTGTCCGCATACTGCTCGGGCGAGAGCATCTCGTTCTTCGCCGCCGAGATCGCCGCGGCGACGCTGCGCGGCGACAGGCGCTTGGTGTCCAGGTTGAGGTCCTTCATGATGCGCTCGACCGCGGTCTCGGCGTCGCCGGCGTCGTAGATGGTGAATCCGCGCTGGTAGCCCAGGAGCTCGGCGTGCGCGCGCAGCATCCGCAGTCCCGCCGAGTGGAACGTCGACACCCACATCTGGGCGGCGTCGGCACCGACGAGGTCGATGACCCGGCGGCGCATCTCGTCCGCGGCCTTGTTGGTGAAGGTGATGGCCAGGATCTCCCAGGAGCGCGCGTCGCCCGTTGCCACGAGGTGGGCGATGCGCCGCGTGAGCACGCGCGTCTTGCCCGACCCGGCGCCGGCGACCACCAGCAGAGGCCCACCGCGGTGCACCACCGCCGCGCGCTGGGGTTCGGTCAGTCCCTCCAGGAGCGAGTTCGGGTCGAGGCCGGGCTCCTGTTCTCGCGCGGGCCCCCAGAGCGACTCGTCGGCGAAGGGGTCCCGGCTCACTCCCACTCGATGGTGCCCGGCGGCTTGCTCGTCACGTCGAGCGCCACACGGTTGACGCCCTCGACCTCGCGGATGAGCCGATTGGCGATCCGCTCGATCACGTCGTAGGGCAGCCGGGCCCAATCCGCGGTCATCGCGTCGTCACTCGTCACCGCGCGGATGACGATGGGGTACGCGTATGTGCGCCCGTCGCCCATGACGCCCACCGTACGCACGGCGGGTAACACCGCGAAGCTCTGCCAGAGCTCGCGGTAGAGCCCCGCACGCTTGATCTCGTCGACGACCACGTGGTCGGCCTGACGCAGGATCTCGGCGCGCTCGCGCGTGACCTCGCCCACGATGCGCACGCCGAGTCCCGGGCCGGGGAAGGGCTGGCGCCACACGATCTCCTCGGGCAGCCCGAGCTCCTCGCCGACGCGGCGCACCTCGTCCTTGAAGAGCGCCCGCAGCGGCTCGACCAGCTCGAAGGAGAGGTCCTCGGGCAGCCCGCCGACGTTGTGGTGGCTCTTGATGTTGGCGGCGTGACCCGAGCCCGACTCGATCACGTCGGGGTAGAGGGTGCCCTGGACCAAGAAGCGCGGACCCTGGTCGCCCGCGCCGAGCTCGCGGGCCACGTGCTCGAACTCGCGGATGAACAGCTCGCCGATGACCTTGCGCTTGACCTCGGGATCGATCACCCCGGCCAGCGCGTCGAAGAACCGGTCCTGGGCCTTCACGTGGATCAGCTCGACCCCGAACTGACGCGTGAAGGTGGCTTCGATCTGGTCGCCCTCGCCCAGGCGCATGAGCCCGGTGTCGACGAAGACGCAGGTGAGCTGAGTACCCACCGCCTTGGTGACGAGCGCGGCCGCGACCGCCGAATCCACGCCGCCCGACAGCGCGCACAGGACGCGCTCGGCGCCGATCTGCTCGCGGATGGCGGCGACCTGCTCTTCGATGATCGAGGTGTTCGTCCACGTCCCGGGCAGGGCCGCCACGTGATGGAGGAAGGCCCCCAGCAGCTCGGCCCCGCGTTCGGTGTGGGCGACCTCGGGGTGGAACTGGACGCTGTAGAGACGGCGCGCCGGATCCTCCATCGCCGCCACCACCCCGGGTGACCGCGCGGTCACGACGAAGCCGTCCGGGACGGCCGCGATCGCGTCGCCGTGACTCATCCAGCACGTCGTGGTGGGCCAGTTGACCATGAGGTCCGAGGCCACCGGCTCACGCCGCAGCTCGGTGCGCCCGTACTCGCTGGTTCCGGTGTGCGCCACGTGCCCGCCGAGCTGCATCGCCATGAGCTGAGCGCCGTAGCAGATGCCGAGCACCGGGATGCCGAGTTCGTAGATCGCCGGGTCCAGTAAGGGTGCCGGCGTCTCGTACACCGACTTGGGCCCGCCGGAGAGGAAGATCGCCCCCGGGGCCCGCGACCGAACCTCGTCGGCCGTGATGCTCGCGGGGACGATCTCGGAGTAGACGTGCGCTTCGCGCACGCGCCGGGCGATCAGCTGGGCGTACTGCGCCCCGAAGTCGACGACGAGGACGCCGCTCAATGCCCCATGCCCACGCCCTGGGACCGTTGCATCGCCTTGCCTTCGGTCTGCAGCGACGGGGCCAACATGATCTCGGCCTTCTGGAACTCCTTCAGCGACTCGTACCCGCACGTCGCCATCGAGGTGCGCAACGCGCCGAAGAGATTGAGCCTCCCGTCGTTCTCGTGCGCCGGGCCGAGCAGGATCTCCTGCAACGTGCCGCGCACCTGGGTGCGCACGCGCGTGCCGCGCGGCAGCGTCGGGTGGAACGTCGCCATGCCCCAGTGAAAGCCCCGGGCGGGCGCCTCGATGGCGCTGGTCAGCGGCGAGCCGATCATCACCGCGTCGGCCCCGCAGGCGATGGCCTTGGCGATGTCGCCGCCCTTGCTCATGCCGCCGTCGGCGATGACGTGGACGTAGACGCCGGTCTCGTCGAGGTGGCGCATGCGCGCCCCGGCCACGTCGGCGATCGCCGTGGCCTGAGGGACGCCGATGCCCAGGACGGCGCGCGAGGTGCAGGCGTTGCCCGGACCGACGCCGACCAACACGCCGGCCGCGCCGGTGCGCATGAGGTGCAGCGCGGCCTGGTAGCTCGCGCACCCGCCCACGATCGTGGGGATCTCGAAGGCGCGGATGAACTTCTTGAGGTTGAGCGGCTCGCTGGTCTTGGACACGTGCTCGGCCGAGACGACCGTCCCCTGGATCACCAGGATGTCCAAGCCGGCGTCCATGATGGTCGACGCCATCCACTCGGTGCGCTGGGGGGTCACCGACGCCGCGGTCACGACGCCCGCGTCCTTCATCTGGGCGATGCGCGCGGCGACGAGCTCGAGCTTGATCGGCTCGAGGTACATCTGCTGCATGCGCGCGGTGGCCTTGTCATCATCGAGCTCGCGGATCTCGTCGAAGAGCGGCGTCGGGTCCTCGTACCGGGTCCAGAGCCCCTCGAGGTTCAGCACGCCCAGCCCGCCCAGGCGGCCGATCTCGATCGCCGTGGTCGGCGAGACCGCGCCGTCCATCGCCGAGCCGAGCATTGGCAGCTCGAACTTGTAGGCGTCGATCTGCCAGGAGATGTCGACGTCCTCGGGGTCGCGGGTGCGGCGCGAGGGCACGATGGCGATGTCGTCGAACCCATACGCCTGCCGGGCCGACTTG
>DAIOGY010000004.1:0-21312 GCA_036745005.1 Acidimicrobiales bacterium
ACGATGCCGTTGGCGTCGATGTCGAAGGTGACCTCGATCTGGGGCACGCCGCGCGGCGCCGGCGGGATGCCGACCAGCTGGAACTTGCCCAGCGTCTGGTTGTAGGAGGCCATCTCGCGCTCGCCCTGGAGGACGTGGACCTCCACGCTCGGCTGGTTGTCGTCGGCCGTGGTGAAGATCTGGGACTTCTTGGTGGGGATCGTCGTGTTGCGCTCGATGATGCGCGTCATGACGCCGCCCTTGGTCTCGATGCCCAGCGACAGGGGCGTCACGTCGAGCAGCAGGATGTCCTTCACGTCGCCCTTCAGCACGCCGGCCTGGACCGCGGCACCGACCGCCACCACCTCGTCGGGGTTGACGCTCTTGTTGGGCTCCTTGCCGGTCACCTTGTGGACCAGCTCCTGGACCGCGGGGATGCGCGTCGAGCCGCCGACCAGGATGACCTGGTCGATCTTCTCGACGGTGAGCCCGGCGTCCTTGATCGCCTGGTCGAAGGGCGCGCGGCACCGGTCCACCAGGTGCGAGGTCAGCTCGTTGAACTTGGCGCGACTGAGCTTGAGGTCCATGTGCTTGGGCCCGTCGGCGGTCGCGGTGATGAAGGGCAGGTTGACCTGCGTCTCTTGGACGCTGGAGAGCTCGATCTTGGCCTTCTCCGAGGCCTCCTTCAGGCGCTGGACGGCCATCTTGTCCGACGACAGGTCGACGCCCTCGGTGTCCTTGAACGTCTTGATGAGCCAGGCCATGATCGCGTCGTCCCAGTCGTCGCCGCCCAGGTGGGTGTCGCCGTGGGTGGACTTCACCTCGAAGACGCCCTCGGCGATCTCGAGCACCGAGACGTCGAAGGTCCCGCCACCCAGGTCGAAGACGAGCACCGTCTGCTCGCGGGTTCCCTTGTCGAGCCCGTAGGCGAGGGCCGCCGCGGTCGGCTCGTTGACGATGCGCAGCACCTCGAGCCCGGCGATCTGTCCCGCCTCCTTGGTGGCGGTGCGCTGGGCGTCGTTGAAGTAGGCGGGCACCGTGATGACCGCCTGGGTGACCGTGTCACCGAGGTAGGACTCGGCGTCGCGCTTGAGCTTCTGGAGGATGCGCGCGGAGATCTCCTGGGCCGTGTACTTGGTGCCGTCGATGTCGACCGACCAGTTCTCGCCCATGTGGCGCTTGACCGAGCGGATGGTGCGCTCCGGGTTGGTGATCGCCTGGCGCTTGGCGACCTCGCCGACGAGGACCTCGCCGGTCTTGGAGAAGCCGACGACCGACGGGGTGGTGCGGCCGCCCTCGGCGTTGGGGATGACGACGGGCTCGCCCGCCTCCAGCACGCTCACCACCGAGTTGGTGGTCCCCAGGTCAATGCCCACTGCCTTCGACATGAAATGCTCCTTACGACTGGCCTCGCCGCCTCGGGCCTTCCGATGGCGAGATTTCCGACCTCAAGTGTACCAAGTTGAGTCTCCTCTTGTCAAGAAAATGTACATGGATGGGCGCAACTAGGTAAGTGGATCAGGACGGCGCCTCGAGTCCTCGGTGACATCTCGCGTGCCGACCTCATCGGGTCCGCCGAACTGGGCGGTCATCCACTCCTCGGGGGTCAGTCGCGGCTCGGCGCTCAACCGCGATCTGCGTGGTCCGGGTGGTCGGGCCTGCTGCGCGCGGCCCGACCGTCACGGAGAGCGTCGGTGGGCTCGCCGAGGACGCGGAATCGGTTGGCAGACTCACGCGCAACCCTGGGCCGGACGAGCGAGTCCCCGCCGGGCGGCGCCGTCGCGAGGCGGCCGACGTCGATCAGAGGCGCCGACACACGAGCTCGCCCTTGCCGATGGGCACGACGACGGCGTCGACCCGGGGGTCGGCGTAGGCGGCGTCGACGAGCGGCTGAAGCTCGGACTGGTGGCTGATGACGTTGTCGGCGACGAGGAGTCCGCCGCGCACCAGGCGCGGGACGACCAGCGCGTAGGTCGCGTCGTAGACGTCCTTTTCCGCGTCGAGGAAGCAGAAGCCGATGTCGTGGAGCTTCTCGGCGCGGGTCAGGAAGTCGCCGGGGATGAGGTCCACCACGTCCTCGACCCCGGCCCGCGCGAACGTCTCGCGCGCGAGGGCCACTTTGGCGTCGAGGATCTCGTAGGTCGTCAGGCGTCGCCCGGCCGCCCGGCAGGCCAGCGCCAGCCACAGCGTGGAGTACCCGGCGCTGGTGCCGATCTCGATGATCCGGCCCGCGGGCGCCGACGCGCACAGGATGGCGAGGAACCGGCCGGTCTCCGGCGGGATCTGGCGCAGCCGCTCGAGCTGGGGCGTGTCGTCGAGGCGGTCGCGCGCGTCGCGCTCCTCGAGTTCGCGCATGCGCAGGGCCACCCGGGCGGGCAGGGTGTTGAACACGATTCAACTATGCCAGGGCGCTTGAAAGCAGCGCCGGACCAGTCGGTACGCTTAGGCGCAGTGCCCGACCTGATCCTCCTGCGCCACGGCCGCTCGGAGTGGAACCAGCTGAACCTGTTCACCGGCTGGACCGACGTCGACCTCGACGACGTCGGCGAGGCCGAGGCCGTGACGGCCGGGCGCCTGCTGGCCGCCGAGCCCGGGCTCGACCTGCGCATCGTGCACACGTCGGTCCTCACCCGGGCCATCCGCACGGCCGAGCTCACCCTGCACGAGGCCGGCCGCTCCTGGCTGCCGGTGCGGCGCAGCTGGCGCCTCAACGAGCGCCACTACGGGGACCTCACGGGCAAGAACAAGAAGGAGACGGCGGCGGCCTTCGGCAAGGACCAGGTGCGACTGTGGCGGCGCAGCTACGACGTGCCGCCGCCGCCGCTGGCGCCGGGGGACCCGCGCTCCAGCGAGTCCGACCCGCGCTACCGCGACGTGCCCCGCGAGTTCATCCCGGCCACCGAGTGCCTCAAGGACGTCGTGGCGCGCGTCGCGCCGTACTTCCGCGACGTCATCGCCGACGACCTGCGCGTCGAGGCGGTGCGCGGCGGCGCAGTGCTGGTCGTGGCCCACGGCAACTCGCTGCGCGCGCTGCGCATGGTCCTCCAGCACATCTCCGAGGACGAGATCACCGAGCTCGAGATCCCGACGGGCATCCCCTATCGCGTCCGGCTCGACGAGCAGCTCGAGGTCATCGAGGCCCGCTACCTCGGCGACGCCGCCGCCGCGGCCGCGGCGGCGGACGCCGTGGCGCGCCAGGCGGGCTAGATCGCCTCGGGGCCGCGCTCGTTGGTGCGCACCCGCACCACCTTCTCCACGTCGGTCACCCAGGCCTTGCCGTCGCCGACCGTGTCGGTGCGTGCGGCCGTGACGATCGCGTCGAGCACCGCGTCGACCTGCTCGTCGGTCGTGACGACCTCGATCTGAATCTTGTCGACGAAGTCGAACTCGTACTCGCGTCCCCGGTAGATCTCGATGTGACCGCCCTGGCGGCCGAAGCCCCGGACCTGGCCGACGGTCATGCCCGACACGCCCACGGCCTTGAGGGCGACCTTCACCTCGTCGAGCTTGAACGGCTTGACGACTGCGGTAACCAGTTTCACTCTTGCTCCTTAGACGTTGTCGCTGTGGGTGTGACTCGGGGTCATGATCGGTTCGCCGAACGTCGGCTCCGGGAAGGCCTCCTCGTCGTGGATCGCGATGTCTCCAATGGCTAGCACGTCCTCGGGCTCCCGCAAACCCCCGAGCACCAGTTTCACGATATAGAAGACCACGGCGGTGCCGGTGGCCGTGAACACGATGATCCACGAGGCGGCGAGGAACTGCTCCCAGAGCTGGTGGAAGGAGTGGCCGTAGAACCAGCCCCGGACGAAGAAGCTGCCCGCCCCCTTGTAGTTGCGCCCGATCACCCCGTACTGGGTCATCTTGGGGTCGGCCAGGATCCCCACCAGCAGTCCGCCGGTCAGCCCGGCGAAGCCGTGGGTGTAGACCACGCCCAGGGCGTCATCGACCAGGCGGAAGGGCCGCAACCGCGACACGTAGTTCCACGCGACCCACACGACCACCGAGGCGATGAGCCCGACCATGATCGCACCGGTCCCGTTGACCCAGCCCGCCGAGGGCGTGATCGCCACCAGTCCGCAGATCATGCCGTTGATGGCGCCTAAGAAGGTCGGCTTCTTCTGACGCGAGAAGAACATGTCCATGCCGACCCAGGCGAGCACGCCCACCGCGGTGGCCACGTTGGTGTTGAGCACGGCGCTGGCCGCGTCGGCCCCGGCGTAGAAGGGGTCGCCCCCGTTGAAGCCGTTCCACCCGAGCCAGAGGATGCCCGCGCCGACCGCGACCATCATGAGGTTGCTCGGGAACGCGTTCTCGCGGTCCTGCCAGCGGCGCGGGCCAACGATGGCCGCCCCCACGAAGGCGGCGACGCCGGCCGCCAGGTGGATGACGTACCCGCCCGAGTAGTCGACCGCGCCCTTCTGGGCGAAGAAGCCGCCGCCCCACAGCAAGGCGGCGTTCACGCAGTAGACCAGCGTGATCCACAGCGGCACGATGAGCAGCCACGCCTTGAACTTGAGGCGGCCCACCAGACCGCCGAGGAAGAGCAGCGGGGTGATGGCCGCGAAGACGAACTGGAAGTACGCCAGCGTCGCCGTCGGGAAGTGGAACGGGATCAGCGTGTTGGCCCCGGAAAAGGCCTGGCCCTGCTCGGACGACGCGTTGCCGAGCGCGGTGAAGTGACCGATGAAGCCGCTCCAGAACGACCCAGTCGGCCCGAAGTGCGACAGGCGACCGAAGGCCAGGTTGTAGCCCCACAGCATCCACACGACGAGCACGAGCGCGAAGCCGCAGAACACCATCATCATGGTGTTGACGATCCACTTCTTGCGCACCAGGCCGCCGTAGAGGACGGCGATGCCCGGCAGGCTCATCAGCCCGACCAGGGTGGCCGCGACGAGCTGCCAGGTGTTGTCGGCGGGATTCAGCCAGTGCGGGTAGGGGATGTTCGTCGCCAACTCGAGCACGTCTCTCCTTCACCTCGTGAGGGCGACGCTGACCTCGGACCGTTTCGCCAAGTGTGCCAACCGAGGATTGCGAGACCGTTAGCGACGTGTTTCGGCGGTGTGAACAACGCGACACCGCGCGCGTCGCGGTTACCGTGGGGGCCGTGCCCACGCCCGACGAACGTCACGTTGCCGCGCCGCTCTGGTCGCCGTCTGCGCGGCGCCGTCGCGCCGCGCACATGCACGAGCTGCTCGAACGACACGGCTTCGCAACCTACGACGAGGCGTGGCGCTGGTCGATCGACCCGGCGACCACCGGCGAGTTCTGGGCGGAGGTCGCCCACGAGTCGGGCGTGCGCTGGCACGCCGAGCCGCGCGCGGCCTTAGAGCACGACGAGAGCCGCGTCACCGGGTTTCGATGGTTCCCCGGCGGCACGCTGAACTACGCCGAGGCCGCGCTGAGGCGCCGCGGCACAGAGACCGCGATCGTGGCCCACGACGACGCGCGCGGGCGCTCCCAACTGTCGTGGGACGAGTTGGCCGCGCTCGTCGGGGCGTTGCAGATCGGTCTTCGCTCGCGCGGCGTGGGACGCGGCGACGTCGTGGCGGCCTACCTGCCCAACGTCCCCGAGACGCTGGCCCTGATGCTGGCCACGGTGGGCCTGGGCGCGGTGTGGACGTGCTGCGCACCCGAGACCGGGCCCGACGGCGTGCTCGACCGTTTGGCCCAGTGCGAGCCCGCGGTGTTCGTCGCCGTGGACGGCTACCGCTACGGCGACAAGCTGCGCGACGCGCGTCACGACGCCGAGACGATCCGGGCGGGCTTGGCGTCCGTTCGCCACGCGATCGTCCTGGGGCTCGCCGGCACGGGCGAGCTCACGGGTGCCTGGGACGCCTGGGCCGACCTCGCCGCGACGGGCGCGGACCCGACCTTCGAGCCGGTGCCGTTCGACCACCCGCTCTACGTGCTCTACTCGTCGGGCACCACCGGCAAGCCCAAGGCCATCGTGCACGGCCACGGCGGGATCCTCCTCGAACACTTCAAGGCCCTGCGCTACCACTTCGACCTCGACGACGACGACCGCTTCTTCTGGTACACCACGACCGGCTGGATGATGTGGAACTTTTGCGTCTCGGGCCTCGTCGTCGGCGCGACCGTCGTCCTCTACGACGGCAACCCCGCCTGGCCGTCTCTCGACCGGCTCTGGGAGTTCATCGCGGCCGAGGGTGTCACCTGCGCGGGCGTGGGGGCGGCGTTCCTGGTGTCGTGTCAGAAGGCGGGGTTGGAGCCGGGCGCCCGGTGCGACCTGGGCCACCTGGACACCCTGGGCGCGACGGGCTCGCCGCTGCCCGCGGCAACGGCCGCGTGGGTCTACCACCACGTCAAGGCCGACCTGCTGCTCGCCTCCTACAGCGGCGGCACCGACGTGTGCACGGGCTTCGTCGGCGCCAGCCCGTTGCACGACGTCTGGGGGGGCGAGATCTCGTGCCGCTGCCTGGGTGCGGCAGTCGAGGCGTTCGACGAGGCGGGACGCGCCGTCACCGACGTCGAGGGCGAGCTCGTCATCACCTCTCCCATGCCCTCGATGCCGGTGGGCTTCCTCAACGACGTCGACGGCGCGCGCTACCGGGCCGCGTACTTCGAGCGGTACCCGGGCGTGTGGGACCACGGGGACCGCGCGACGGTGACCGGCCGCGGCACGGTCATCATCACCGGGCGCTCGGACGGGACGCTCAACCGCGGCGGCGTGCGCATGGGAACCGCCGAGTTCTACTCGGTGGTCGAGGGTCTCGACGGCGTCGTCGACAGCCTGGTCGTGCACCTCGAGGACGCCGAGGGCGGTCCCGGCGAGCTCTGGCTCTTCGTCGTCGCCCCGGGTCGCGACGCGCAGCGCCTCGAGGCCGACGTGCGCGCGGCGGTGCGCGCGCGGCTCTCGCCGCGTCACGTGCCCGACCACGTGGTCGTGATCGACGCGGTGCCGCGAACGCTGTCCGGCAAGAAGCTCGAGGTGCCGGTGAAGAGGATCCTCGCCGGCGCCGGCGTCGACGACGTGGTCGCGCTGTCGTCGGTGGCCAACCCCGAGAGCCTCGCGGCCATCGCCGCGCTGCGCCCCGGGGACCCGACCTAGGCGGCTCCGCTCACCGCGGCGTCGGCCGACGCGCGCAACGCCAGCTTGTCGACCTTGCCCACGGGGTTGCGCGGCAACTCGTCGACGACGTAGAACTCGACGGGGATCTTGTACGCGGCGAGGCGATCACGGCAGTGCTCGCGCAGGTCGTCGGCGTCGACGCGCGCGCCGGGCGAACGCTCCACGAAGGCCACGCCCGCCTCGCCCCACACGGGGTGGGCCACGCGCACGACCGCGGCGCTGGCCACGCCCGCCAGCGAGGTGATGGCGTTCTCCACCTCCACCGGGTACACGTTCTCGCCGCCCGACACGTACATCTCCTTGGCCCGTCCGGCGATTCGGTAGAAGCCGTCGGCGTCGCGCGCGGCGACGTCGCCGGTACGCAGCCAGGACCCGGCCATCGCCGCCGCGGTGGCCTCGGGGTCGCGCCAATAGCCCGCGAAGAGGCACGGCCCGCGCACCCACAGCTCGCCTTGGCCGGGCCCCTCCACGGGGCACCCGCGTGCGTCGGCCAGGGCGACCTCGACGTAGGGGTACGGGTGGCCCACCGAACCAGGGTGCGCGAGCGCCTCGGCGGCCGAGAGGCAGAAGACGTTGGGCGCCGCTTCGGTGAGACCGTAGCCCTGGAGAACCGCGACGCCGCGCGCGCTCCACTCGGTGAGCACCGTGTAGGGCATCGCCGCGCCACCCACGACGACGTTGCGCAGGCTGGCGAGGTCGGCCGATCCGAAGCCGGCCTCGCGGGCGATCATCAGGTACACCGTGGGCACGCCGGCCATCGTCGTCACGTGCTCGCGCGCGATCGTCGCCAGGACGCGTCCCGGGTCGAAGCTCGGCTCGAGGATGACCGTCGCGCCCTTCCACCACGCGAGCATCGGCTGGACGTTCCAGCCGCCGACGTGGAATTGGGGCAGCACCTGGAGAACGACGTCGTCGCTGTTGATCGGCGCCACGAGGTCCAAGCTGAGGTTGGTCCAGAAGAAGTTCGCGTGGGTGAGCAGCACGCCCTTGGGCCGGCCGGTCGTGCCCGACGTCGCGATGATCATGAGGCCGTCGTCGCCGCTGACTCGGGGAAGGTCGGGCGCCGTCGCCGGGGCCGCGCGGGCACAGATCTCCTCGAGAAGCTCCACCGTCGTGACGTTCGCGGCCGCCGCGACGTCGACCCGGGCGCGCTGGGCCGCCGACACCAGAAGGGTCGAGGGCTCCATCAGCGCCAGCTGGTCAGCCAGCTCGGTGGTGGTGAGCCGCCAGTTCATCGGGAACATGACCAGTCTGGCTTTGGCGCACGCGAAGAGCAGCGTGACCTGTTCGGGCCGGTTCTCCGACAGCGTCGCCACCCGATCGCCCGCAGCGAGCCCGCCGGCGAGCAGGACCCGCGCGAGGCGGGTCGAGGCCTCGTCGAGCTCGCGGTAGGTGAGCGGTCGTCCCTCGAAGACGACCGCGGGACGTTCCGGGTCAAGTCGCGCGCGATGGGTCACCCACGGCCCGACGGTGAACGGGTCGGCGGCGCCGGGACGCGCGACCTCCGTCACGCCCGGTCCTCACTCGGCGCGACGTCGTCGGGCGACGGCGCCGGCGCGACCTCGGCGGCTGCGCCGAGCATCCGGGCGATGATCGCCATCATCTCCTCGAAGACCTGGGGGGGCACCTCATGGTTCTCGTTCCACAGGATCCACCGCAGGCCGATCGCCTCGCCCACCGCGGCGAGCGACCACGCGAGGACCAACGGATCGCCCCGGGCGACCTCGCCCGTCTCCATCGCCTCTTCGAGGAATGGCGCGTAGTGGCCGAGGATCGTCTCGTAGTGGCTGCGCAGCGCGTGGGGCGAGACGAACTCGGCCTGGCGGATCACCCGGTAGAGCGCGGGGTGCTCGGTAGTGAAACGGAAGAACCCGGCGAAGCCCAGGCGCTCGGCCTCGAGGCGGGTGGTCGCCCCCCGGGCGGCCTCGGACATCGCGCGCCGGACCCGCAGGTTGAGGTCGGCCACGACCTCGTCAAAGACCTGTTGCTTGCCCGAGAAGTACAGGTAGAAGGTCCCCTGGGCGACGTCGGCGGCCTCGGTGATCTTGACGATCGAGGCGTCGTGGTAGCCCACGGCGGCGAAGACCTGCTCGGCCGCATCGAGCAGTTTGCGACGGGTCCGCTCGGCCTTGCCCTGACGGGGGGCCGCCCCCGGGCCGTCGCTGGCTACCCTGGCGAGATCGGGGGGACCCGTCGCGCCCGGCGGCACGGGCGAGTTCACGCTCACCACACGTCCTGGTTGACGCCGCGCGTGCTCATCCCCGCCACTGTAGGTGTCGCCACGCCGAGCGTCCGGTGGCGGTCGTGTGCTCGACCTAGTCGACCATCGAGGCGTAGACGAGCTGCTGGAGCGCGCGCCGCCACGGGTAGCTGGTGCTCGGCAGGAGCTGGGCGTAGAGGGCGACGCAGAGCTCCTCGCGGGGATCGATCCAGAACGCCGTCGACGCGGCACCGCCCCACGAGTACGAGCCCTCAGACACCGCGCTGCGGTTGCGCACCGCGTCGACCACCACGGACACGCCGAGCCCGTAACCCATTCCCGCCTGCAGGTCGTCGCTGAAGATGCCCTGTCCGATCTCCGCGATCGTGCGACCGCCGGGCAGCTGGTTGCGCGTCATCATCGACACGCTGCGCGGCGTGAGCAGCGTGTCGCCGTTGAACGTGCCGCGCCCGAGCATCATCGACATGAAGCGTTGAAAGTCGCGCGCCGTCGACACCAATCCGCCGCCGCCCAACAGCAGGGCGGGCCGGCGCGTGAAGGCCGCCGCGATCTCCTCGAGTGGCACGGCCTGCCCGTTGAAGTTGAGGTACAGCATCGCGAGTCGGTCCACCTTGTCGGGCGGGCAGTACCAGTCGGTGTCGGTCATGCCCAGCGGCCCGAGGATGCGCGAACCGATGAACTCGTCGAGTCGCTGGCCGCTCCAGATCTCGATCAACCGGCCCAGCATCTCCGTGGCGATCGAGTAGTTCCACGCCGTGCCCGGCTCGAAGAGCAGGGGCACCGAGCTCCAGTCGCGCACGGCGCGCGCGAGGTCGGCGCCGTCAGGGAACTTCCACATCATCTCGTCGTAGCCGAGGGCGCGCTGGATCGCGTCGACCGGTGACTGGTACTGGAACCCGTAGGTGAATCCCGCGGTGTGCGTCAGCAGATGGTGGACGCGCACCGGCTCGGTCGCGGGGATCGTCTGCGGCGCCAGGTGGGTGCCGCCCACGAAGACCCGCGGACTTGCGAGTTCGCCGATCCAATGGCTCACCTCGTCGTAGAGGTCGAACTTGCCCTCCTCGTACAGCATCAGCGCGGCGACCGCGGTGAGGGGCTTGGTCATCGAGAACAGGCGCCATATGGTGTCGTCGGTCACCGGGAGGGACTTCTCGCGGTCGCGGTACCCCCCGCGACCCGCCCAGACGAGCTTGCCGGCGCGGCTGACCGTCACCAGCCACCCGGCCGCGCGCCCCTCGGTGACGAAGTCGCCGAAGTACTCCGAGACTCGATCCAGACGCCCGGCGTCCAGGCCCACGTCGGCGGGCTCACCCTCCAGCTTCAGCTCCACCGCTTCCCCCCTTCGGACCCGGGTGACCCGGGCGAGCCCCGAGGATAGCGCAAACTGAGAGATGAATCACTTGACATTTCTGAGTGACCCTGCTTTACTTCCCCCCAACGAAAGCCGTCGACGGAACGGCGAGGAGGGGGACCCATGAAGAAGAGGACCCGCTGGATTACGGGCCCGCTGGCGGTGGCGACGGCGTTGTTGGGGGCGACGTTCGGCATCGGCCAGGCGTCGATGGCGGCGCCCGCCAAGCCTTACAAGGTCGGCATCGTGACCGAGCAGACGGGGATCTACTCGGCCTACATCACCGAGTGGATGCAGGGCATGCGCATCGGCATGAGCTACGCCACGCACGGCACCAACAAGGTGAACGGCCACACGGTCAAGCTCACCGTCGAAGATGACGCCGACAGCCCGACCACCGCGACGACCGACTTCAAGGGTCTGGTGGGTGCGGGCTACAAGATCATCGGCGGCACGGGCGACTCGGGAATCGCGGCGACGCTCGCCCCGCTCGCGCCCCAGAACAAGGTCCTCTACATGTCGGGTGCGGCCGCGGCCGACCTGGTCACTGGCGCCAACCGCTACACCTTCCGCTCGGGTCGCCAGACCTATCAGGACGTCCAGACCGCCCTCTCGTACGTCAAGGGCCTCGGCACCGGCAAGACGATCCTCGTGCTCGGTCAGGACTTCGCCTTCGGCCAGTCCTACGTCACCGACGCGACGTCCGCCTTCAGCGCGCTGGGCGACACCGTGACCAGCCAGCTCGTGCCCCTCACCACGACCGACTTCACGCCCGTCGCGCTGCAGGTCGCCGCGGCGCACCCCGACGTCGTCTTCCTGGCCTGGGCCGGTGCCACGGGCGCGCCCCTCGCCCAGGCCCTGGATCAGGCGGGCGTGTTCGCCAGCTCCGCCGTGATCACCGGGCTCGCCCAGGAGGCGACGTACCCCTTCTACGGGACCGCCGGGCTCAAGTTCAACTACATCTCGCTCTACAACTACCTGTCACCGCACAACTCGGTGAACAGCTACCTCATCGCGCAGATGGCCAAGCGCTACCACAGCACCCCCGACCTGTTCACCGCTGACGGGTTCGTGTGGTCCGAGATGGTCGTGCGCGCGCTCCAGCAGGGCGGCGGGACGAACGTGATGAAGATGATCAAGGGGCTCGAGGGGTGGACGTTCCAGGCGCCGAAGGGCACGCAGACGATCCGCACCTCCGACCACGCGATGCTCCAGCCGATGTTCCAGGTGCAGCTGGTCAAGACCGTCACGGGTTCCTACCAGCCCGTGACGCTGGCAACCATCTCGTCCAAGCAGACGGCGCCACCGGTCAGCGCGCACTTCTAGCCCGCCCGACGTCGCCACCCCTCTCGTGACGGCCGACGTGGAGTCCCGGACCCCGGCCCTGCGGCTGACGGGTCTGGGATTCCACGTTGGGGGCGTCGAGATCCTCGACGACATCAACCTGGAAGTCGACGAGGGCCACTTCCTCGGCGTCATCGGTCCGAACGGCGCGGGCAAGACGACCCTGCTCAACCTCCTGAGCGGCCTGCTCACGCCCTCGGCGGGCACCATCGAGTTCGAGGGCCACCTCATCAACGCGCTTCGCCCGTCGCGGCGCGCCCGCCGGGGCGTGGGGCGAACCTTCCAGACCTCCAGCCTGTTCGAGTCGCTCAGCGTCTTCGAGAACGCGCGCCTGTCGGCCCAGGCCCGACTCGGGGGCAGCGCGAGGTTCTGGCACCGTCCCGCGCCCTCGGACGCCGCGAGCACGCTCGCCGAGCAGGCGATCGACATGGTCGGCTTGTCGGGCCTCGCGTGGCGCCCGGCCGCAGCGCTCTCGCACGGTGACAAGCGCAAGTTGGAGCTCGCGATCCTCGTGGCCTCCGACGCGCGGCTCCTGCTGCTCGACGAGCCCATGGCCGGCGTCAACACCGAGGACGTTCCGGTCCTGACCGAGCTCATCGGGCGCTTGCACGCGGACGGCCGGACGGTCTTGATGGTCGAGCACCACATGGCCGTCGTGGTCGGACTGGCCCAGACCATCGCGGTGCTGGACTCGGGGCGACTCCTGGCCCACGGCGAGCCCGCGCAGGTCGTCGCCAACGACGACGTCCAGCGGGCCTACCTCGGCGAGGCGCTGTGACCAACGCGATCGACGTCACCGACCTGCACGTCTCGATCACGGGGTCCCACGTGCTGCAGGGTGTCAGCCTCGAAGTGCCCCGAGGCGGAGTGACGGCCCTGCTCGGGCGCAACGGCGTGGGCAAGACGACCACCTTGCGCGCCCTGCTGGGGCTCGCCGCGCGCACCGGACAGGTGACGATTCTGGGTCAGGACACCCGAGGCTGGCCGACGCATCGCGTGGTGCAACTGGGCGTGGGATACGTGCCCGAGGACCGCGACGTGTTCGCCGGTCTCACGGTGGCCGAGAACCTGCGCCTCGCCGAACGCGTCGCCGAGCCCAACTACGACGAGGCGTACGCGCTCTTCCCCGAGCTCAAGACGCGCTACAAGCAGCGCGCCGGCACCCTCTCGGGCGGCCAGCAGCAGATGCTCTCCATCGCCCGGGTCCTGCTCAACGCCTGGCCCGTGCTGCTCATCGACGAGCCCTCCAAGGGCCTCGCGCCCAAGCTGATCGGCGACCTGGTCGACGCCCTCGAGCGGATCGCCACTGGAGCGACCATCCTGCTCGTCGAGCAGAACCTGGCCGTGGTGAAGCGCCTGGCCCAGCGCGTCGTGGTGCTCGACCACGGCGAGGTCGTCCACACCGGGGCCGT
This sequence comes from Acidimicrobiales bacterium, assembly GCA_036745005.1. Lineage (GTDB taxonomy): Bacteria > Actinomycetota > Acidimicrobiia > Acidimicrobiales > RAAP-2 > RAAP-2. The sequence continues at coordinate 13,404 of DAIOGY010000004.1, forward strand.
CGGCGACCTCGCGGACCCGCACCTCGCCCAGCGGCTGCTCGGCGTGGCGGGGGCGCCGTGAGCGTCTTTCTCACCCTGGCCTTCAGCTCGCTGGCGCTCGGCGCCATCTACTTCCTCGCCGCCTCCGGGCTGTCGCTGATCTACGGCCTGATGGACGTGCTCAACCTGGCCCACGGCATGTTCATGACGCTGGGCGCCTACGCCGGCTGGGACCTGGCCACGCACCTGCCCGCGACGTGGAACGCCGCCGGCGTCTTCGTGGCCGAGGTCGTCGCCGCGATTCTCGGCGGGGCGCTGGCCGCCGGCCTCACGGAGGTGGTCCTGATCCGCCCCTTGTACGGGCGGCCCCTGAGCCAGATCCTGGTCACGATCGGCCTCGACCTGGCCGTAGTGGCGCTGCTGCTCGGCGGGTTCGGCTCGAGCTCGCTCACCTTGCCCGTCCCGCTGTGGCTGATCGAGGCCACGCGTTCGGGCAACCTCATCCTGGCCCACGCCGACTTCATCGCGATCGGCCTCGGCGTGGCCGTCCTCGTGGCCCTGGAGTGGTTCTTGAAGCGCACCCGCTACGGCATCACGATCCGCGCGGGCGTCGAGAACCGCGAGATGGTCCAGGCCCTCGGCATCGACGTGGGACGCGCCTTCACCCTGGTGTTCGTCATCGGCGGCGCCATGGCCGGCCTGGCGGGCCTGCTCTACTCGGTGACCTTCGCCGGCGACCTGATCTCGCCGCTCCAGGGAGACAGCCTGCTCATCTTCGCCCTCATCGTGGTCGTGATCGGCGGCTTGGGATCGATTCGCGGCTCGGCGGTGGCCGCGTTGCTGGTCGGGGTGGTCCAGGACTACACCAACTACTACCTCGGCACCCACTCCGGGCTGGCCGAGATCGGCAACCTCTCGGTGGTCCTGCTCCTGGCCCTCGTCCTGGAGTGGCGCCCCCGCGGTCTCTTCGGCAGGACCGTATGAAGGTCGCGCGCCTCGGCCCGGTCGTCGGCGTCGGCGCGGTGATCGTCGCCGCCGTGCTGCCCTTCGTCGGGCTGCACGTGCCGTGGATCCTGCCCGGGGCGGTCGACGTCGTCAACTCGACCGGCACGCTCACGGTGCTGGCCCTGTGCTTCATCTTCGGCGGCGTGGCCCTCGGCTACGACGTCATGTTCGGCTTCACCGGGCTGTTGTCGCTGGGCGTGGTGATGCACTTCGCCGCGGGCGTCTACGTCTTCGACATCGCCTTGACGCACTGGAACTGGCCGCTGGTCCCCGCCCTGGCCCTCACCTTCAGCGTCACCCTGGTGATGGCGCTCGTCCTGGGCGCGGTGGCGCTGCGGGTCTCGGGCATCGCCTTCACCATGGTGACGTTGGCCTTCGCGCAGGCCTTCTACTACCTCATCCAGGACAACCCTCACGGCCTGACCGGCGGCGACACCGGCCTGGCGCTCAGCTCCACCCGGCTGCCCGCCTTCTTGTCGGGGGCGGTGTCGAACACGCGCAACCTCTACTGGATCGCGCTCGGCTTCCTGGTGGTGGTCTCGGCCGTCGTGTGGGTCGTCACCGAGTCGGCCACCGGCCACGTCCTGGTGGCGATTCGCGACAACGAGCGGCGCGTCGAGGTGCTCGGCCTGCGGCCCTTCGGCTTCAAGCTGGCGGCCTACACCATCTCGTCGCTCATCGCGGCCGGTGGCGGCGTGGTCTACATCCTGCTCGTGGGCACCGCGGTGCCCAGCGCGGTCGCGACGGTCACCGTGACGCTGTCGGTCGTGATCATGGTGGTCCTGGGCGGGGCCGCCTCGCGGTGGGGCGCGGTGACCGGGGGCATCGTCTACGTCTATCTGCAGCAGTACCTGGTGAAGGTGGCCGCGCTGCCGTCCTTCGCCACCTTGCCGGCGTTCCTGCGCGTCCCCCTGGGCCAGCCCCAGTTCCTGCTCGGCGCGATCTTCGTGCTGTTCGTCATCTTCGTCCCGGGCGGGCTGGCCGGCGCGCTGGCGCGCGCCCGGGCGCGCCGCGTCGGGCGCCAGGGTGCGCGCGCGCCGTCGAGTCCGTAAGGTCGCGTCCACGGCGCGCGGAGGGAGGGACATGTCACTGAGTGGTCGACGGGCTCTCGTCACCGGATCGACGAGCGGGATCGGGCTGGGGGTCGCGCGGGCCCTCGCCCTCGACGGCGCGCGCGTCATGCTGAACGGCTTCGGCGACGCCGGCGAGATCGAGGCGCTGCGCGAGTCCCTGTCGCTCGAGTCCGGCGTCGAGGTGGCCTACCACGGGGCCGACCTCACCGAGGCCGCCCAGGTGACGGCGCTGGTCGAGGCGACCCACGACGCCTTCGGCGGACTCGACATCCTCGTCAACAACGCCGGGGTCCAGTTCGTCGCTCCGGTCGAGAGCTTCCCGATCGAGCGCTGGGACACCATCATCGCGCTCAACCTGTCGGCGGTCTTCTTGGCGATGCGCGCCGCCATCCCGGCCATGAAGGCGCAGCGCTGGGGCCGCATCATCAACATCGCCTCGGCCCACGGGCTGGTCGCCAGCCCCTACAAGGTGGCCTACGTGGCGGCCAAGCACGGCGTGCTGGGCGCCACCAAGGTGGCGGCCCTGGAGCTGGCCAACGACGGCGTCACGGTCAACGCCATCTGCCCGGGCTGGGTCCTCACGCCCCTCGTCGAGGGCCAGATCGAGTCGCGCGCGCGCGACGCGGGCACCGACGTCGCCACCGAGTCCGCGCGGCTGCTGGCCGAGAAGCAGCCCATGGCGGCCTTCACGTCGCCCGCGTCGATCGGGGCGATGGCCGTCTTCCTCTGCTCGGACGCCGCGGCCACCATCACCGGCTCCCCGATCTCGATCGACGGAGGGTGGACCGCCCAGTAGCCGACGTCACCCGGCGACGATCGACCTCTCCACGACCTGGGAGATGTCCATGACCGCGACGTCCTCGCGGCCCTGGGCCTTCACCGCGTCATCCAGCATGATCATGCAGAAGGGGCAGGCGGTCGAGACGAGGTCGGCGCCCGTGCCCAGCGCCTCCTCGGTGCGCTCCATGTTGACGCGCTTGCCGATGTTCTCCTCCATCCACATGCGCGCGCCTCCCGCGCCGCAGCAGAAGCCCCGCTCGCGGTGTCGCGCCATCTCGACCTGGGTGACCCCGGGGATCGCGCCGAGCACGGTGCGCGGCTCGTCGAAGACGCGGTTATGGCGGCCTAGGTAGCACGGGTCGTGGTAGGTGACGATCCCGGTGTAGTTGACACCGGGCACCAGGCGCCCGGCGGCGACCAGGTGGCTCAGCAGCTCGGAGTGGTGGACCACCTCGTAGTTGCCCCCGAGGTCGGGGTACTCGTTCTTGAGCGTGTTGAAGCAGTGCGGGCAGCTGGCCACGATCTTGCGCGCGCGCGCCTCGTTGAGGGTCGCCACGTTGGCCTTGGCCATCTCCTGGAAGAGGTACTCGTTGCCCATGCGCCGCGCCGGGTCGCCGCTGCAGCTCTCGCGAGCACCCAGCACCCCGAAGGTGACGCCGGCGCGGTGCAGCATCCGCGCCGTGGACACGACCTGCTTACGCGCGCGCTCGTCGAGCGACCCGGCACAGCCCACCCAGTAGAGGTACTCGACGTCGTCGGGGATGGCGCCGTCGAAGACGGGCACCTCGAAGTCCAGCTGGGCCAGCCAGTCGGTGCGCTTGGCCGACCCCAGCCCCCACGGGTCGCCCTGGTTCTCCATGTTGCGCAGCAGCAGGCCCGCCTCGGACGGGAAGCGCGACTCCATGAGGACCTCGTAGCGGCGCATGTCGATGATGGCGTCGACGTGCTCGATGTCGACCGGGCACTGCTCGACGCAGGCGCCGCACGTCGTGCAGCTCCACAGCACGTCGGGGTCGATCGTCGTGGGCACCAGGGTCGCCACGGCGCCGGCGTCAGCGCCGCTCAGCAGGCGGTCGGCCGACGCGAACATGTTGTCGCGCAGGCCCATTATCACCAGCTTCGGGCTCAGGGGCTTGCCGGTCGTCCAGGCCGGGCAGACCGACTGGCACCTCCCGCACTCGGTGCAGGTGGAGAAGTCCAGCATCTGCTTCCAGGTGAAGTCCTCGACCTTGCCCGCCCCGAAAACGGTGTCCTCGCTGACGTGCTCCATGTCCATGTCGGGGGTCTTGTCCAGGCCGCCCAGTCCTCGCGGGCGGCGAGAGAAGGCCACGTTGATCGGGGCCAGGAAGATGTGCAGGTGCTTGGAGTACGAGACGAAGACGAGGAAGCCGGCGATCACGGCGACGTTGCCAACGATGAAGACGGCCTCGAGGACGCTGTTGACCCCTGAGCCAAGCGGGCGCAGCGCATCGGCCACCAGGTGGCTGGCGAAGGCCCACGACGAGGAGGCGGTCGAGATCGGGTGGATCGGCGCGTAGCCGGTCCAGCCGGTGTAGCGACCCATGAACGGGAAGTAGCCCGTGTCGATCTGCGCGCCGCGATAGAGCAGCAGCGTCACGACGACCAGGCCGATCATGCCGAGCACGGCCCACGCCGCTCGCGTGTGGCTGCCGTAGAAGCGGCTCAGGCGCTCCTTGCGCGAGGGGGCGTTGACGACGCGGATGACCGTGAAGACCACCAGGCTCACCAGGACCGCCGTCGCGAAGAAGTCCTCGACGAAGGCCAGCCAGTTGCTGCGCCCGATGAGCGGGATGTGGAAGTCGCGGTCGAAGAGGCCGCCGTAGGCCTCGATGATCGTGGCCATGAGGATCGCGAAGCCCCACATCGTGAAGAAGTGCGCGACCCCCGGCACCGTCCACTGCAGCAGCTTGCGTTGGCCCGCGACCTCGACGGCCTCGGCCTCGGTGACCTTGGCGAATCCGTGCCATCGGCGCGGCGCGTCCTGGCCGCTGCGGATCAGTCGTGACAGCCAGTAGAAGCGGCGCCCGGCCAGCGCGAAGCAGATGACCGTGACGCCGAGTCCGATGACGATCCGCGCTAGCACCACCCGCTCCCACTCCGGCGAGCCCCGCGCCCGCCCACTAGTCCTTCTTGAAGTTCTCCGAGTACCGGCTCGGCGTCGGGCCTCGCTGGCCCCGGTACTTCGACCCCAGGCCCGACGAGCCGTAGGGACGATCGGCCGCCGTCGTCATCTCGAAGAAGCTGATCTGGCCGATCTTCATTCCCGGGTACAGCGTGATGGGCAGGTTGGCCACGTTGGAGAGTTCCAGGGTCAGGTGTCCGTCCCACCCGGCGTCGACGAAGCCGGCCGTCGAGTGAATGAGGAGGCCCAGTCGCCCGAGCGAGCTCTTGCCCTCCAGACGGGCCACGAGATTGTCCGGCAACGCCACGCGCTCGATCGTCGAACCCAGGAGGAACTCCCCCGGGTGCAGGATCATGGGGTTCGTCGGCCCGACGTCGATGAGCTCGGTCAGGTCCTCCTGGGCCTCGTGGACGTCGATCACGCTCTGGGAGTGGTTGCGGAACACCCGGAACAGTTGGTCGACGTGCAGGTCCACCGACGAGGGCTGTATGGAGTCGTCATCCAGCGGGTCGATGACGATGCGACCGGCCTCGAGGGCCTCCTTGATGGATCGGTCCGAGAGCACCATGTCGATGGCCACAGTAGCCCGGGACCGTCGAGTGCTCCCTATGGTCGCGGGGGCCCGAACGCCCCGTCTTCGCCGGCGCGCGGTCTTTGGTCACCCCGTCCGACACCCGTGACGCCCTCGGCACGGTGCGCCGAGACGCCGCGACTGAGGCTCGCCGCGCTCGCGAGCTCTCGCCGGGGAACCTCATTCGTGCCCGCGCGTGGCCCGGGCTCGCCTGACGCTCCCTACGCCTCGCGTAGCGCTTCGGCCGGCTGCACACGAATCGCTAGGAGCGCCGGAAGAAGCGCGAGGGCGACGCCACCCACGATGATCACCGCGCACACCACTGCCACCAACGCTGCGGGCACCACCGCCACCGGCACCGCCCCCAGATGTGAGGCGAAAGTTTGCCATACGGACTCCCCCACGACGATTCCCGTGGGCACGCCGACCACCAGGCCAATCATGACGACCGTGAGCGCCTGCCAGCACGTGGCCGCCAAGACCTGTCGACGAACGAAGCCGAGGACCTTGAGCAGCGCCACCTGACGCCGACGGCGCGCCACGCTCACGAACAACAGGTGCGCCAGAGTCGCCGCGCCAAAGAGGGCCAGGGTGACGCCAAGCAGGAGCGGAAAGTCAACCGCCTGACCGAAATTGAACAGGTTGGTCGGCACGTTGAGCACATTGACGTTCTGGGAGAACTCCCGCTCGAAGCGGGAGAGCGCAGCACGTCCCGCCGGCCCTGTTGCGATGCCCACGGCCATGCCCCACCCAGAGATGTTCTTGAGCAGCTTCGCCTTGCAGGTTGCCTGGTCCGGGTTTCCCTTGCAGGCGATGCCCAAGGCCGCGGGCAGGGGCAGGACGGCCCCCACGCCGAGTCCGCCGATGCTGAAGGTCGGGGGCAGCGCGACTGTGCCCACGACCTGGAGCGTCCGCGCCAAGGTCTTGCCGGACTTGTTGATCAGTGACACGGGAACTCGTGATCCGACGTGCAGATGCGCTTGGGACATCGTCGTGGCCCCCAGCAGCATCTCATCGTCACCCTTCGGGTACCGGCCGTTGACGAGAGAGAACGCCATTGGGCCTTTGGCCACGTTGACGAAGATGCCTTCGACGGCAACCGATCCGACTCTCACGTACTTGCCCGCGAAACCCCACGTCACCTTGGTCACGTCCTTGCTGGGATCGAACGTCGCCAGCGCCTTGTGCAGCTGCGGATTTGACATGTTGCCCATGTCGAGCTGCCAGTTCTGTCCGTAAAGCGGAGGGGTCTTAACCAAGTGGGTCAAGCTCGCGCCGAAGACCGTCGTGGCCACCAGGGCCATGACGGCCACCGTGGCACCCACGAGCGCCGTAGCTACCGGGACGCTAGAACGTCCGCGGCCCCGATCGAGGGCGTTACGCACGCCCACCAGGACGGTCGGCGGCGCTCCCGTCCTCGCCACCATCGCCACTGTCGAGTTGGCGTGGCCCGCGGATAGCTCACGCGAGCCCGCCCCACGACGGTTCTGAGCGGCTTGCCAGGACGGCAGGACGGCCAGCGCCGTGACGACTATCACGACGCCAAGGAATCCGAGGCCGAACAGTTCTCCGTTGAACGTGAACCCCCGAGTCGGCTCCGCGACCCGTGCTTCGCCGACCGGAGTCAGAGGTGACACCAAGAACGCCAGCACCAGCGCCCCCACGGCGCCCCCGACGCCGATCGCACCGGCGCGGACCATGCCCAGGCCGAAGAGTTGTCGAGGGCGAAGCCCCAACGCAGCGAGCGTCGGATAGGACTCGCGCTCCACGAGGCTCTGGCGCGACAGCGCCTGGCCCACCAACGCCAAGCCGGCGAGGATCGCGAACAGCGCGAAGAACCACCACCCGGTCGACTGGGGTTGGATGGACTGACCCACCGACGCCGCAGCCGAGTCTTCATTCTGCGCGTAGACGAATCCTGAATTCTGGTGATGGTTGACGTACGCCTGGAGCTGAGGCATGTCGCTCTGGCCGTGGCGCGTTCGCACTTGGGCGAGCCCCGCGGTGTAGGTCGAACGCCCCAGGCCGCGATCAAACGCGGGGCTGGTGAAGAGCGAATAGGTCGGGGAGGTGGAGGGGAAGTCCAACTCGCTGACCTCGAAACCGACCACGCGGAAGCTCACCCGGGGACCCTTGGGTACCACATAGTTGTTGGTGGACAGCAGAGTCTTGCCCTGAGATTTCTTGTAGAACGGCACGGTTACGATCGACCCGATCGTGAGGCCGAATTGCTGTTGCATCGAGAACCCGACGAGCGCGTCGTGCACTCCGGTGGGCAATCGACCGGAGAGAAGCTTGATCGTGCTGGAAAAGTGAGCGGTCGGCAGGCTCTCCACGTTGAGATCCTGATTGGGCACG
>DAIOGY010000005.1:0-21124 GCA_036745005.1 Acidimicrobiales bacterium
GGCCGACACCCAGGCCGCGATCAACGCGCTGCTGGTCACGCTGGCCCGCGAGCACGACCGCGTCGTGCGCCTCAAGGGCGGTGACCCGTTCGTCTTCGGCCGCGGCGGCGAAGAGGTCGAGGCGCTGCGCCGCGCCGACGTCTCGGTCGAGGTCGTACCCGGCGTCTCGGCGGTCTTCTCCGGGCCGGCGCTGGCCGGGGTGCCGGTGACCCATCGGGGACTCGCCTCCGGGGTCACGGTGGTGACCGCGACGGGAGAGGGCGGTGTCGCGACGGACTTCACCCGGCTCGCCAACCCTTCGACGACCATGGTCGTGCTCATGGGTGTGGCTCGTCGTTGGAGGATCGCCCGCGACCTCGTGGCGGGCGGCCTCGATCCGACGACGCCGGTCGTCATCATCGAGCGCGCCTCCACCGACTCCCAGCGCACGGTGCGCTGCGACCTGGCGGGGCTGGCCGGGGTCGAGATCTCCTCGCCGGCGGTGATGGTGATCGGCGCGGTGGCCGGTCTCGACCTGGGGCTGATCGCGTCGCCCGCCGGCGCGCGGGCGGGCTGGGCGTAGTGTTCCCGCTGGTCGTCGACCTCACCGGCCGGCGCGTGGTCGTGGTGGGTGCCGGCGCCGTGGGGACCCTCAAGGCCCGCCAGCTCGCCGCGAGCGGGGCCACGGTCACCGTCATCGCGCCGGAGGTCGCCGGCGACCTGCCCGACGGGACCGAGGTGCTGGCGCGCCGGTTCACCGGGGGCGACCTCGCCGGCGCGGCGCTCGTCGTCGCGGCCACCGGCGTCGTCGAGGTCGACGACGCGGTGGTGGCCGAGGCCCGGGCCCGCAACGCGCTCGTCAACGTGGTCGACGATCCGGTGCGCTCGTCCTTCTACTTCACCGCCGTGCACCGCGACGGCGACGTCGTCGTGTCGGTGTCGACGCAGGGCGCGTCGCCGGCGCTCGCGCGCTGGGTGCGAGACCGCGCCGCGGGCGCGCTGCCGGAGCACCTCAGCGAGGTGGCGCGGCGCCTGCGCGGCGAACGAGAGGACCTGCACGCGGCCCGGGTCACCACCGAGGGTCGCGACTGGACGACGCGCATCGAGGAGCTGGTCGACGAACTCGCGGCCGAGGAGCGGGCTTAGTTGGTGGGTCCGCCGTAGGGCCAGGCCCGCGGCGCCGACGTGGACACGCCGGCCGGCGTCGAGGTGTACGCGGTCACCAGCCAGTAGGTGTCGAACGGGGGCGCCCAGGTGAAGACGACGGGCCGCAGGATCACCGTCGCCCGGGCCCCCGGGGCGAGGGGGAAGCGGCCCGACGCCACGATCGTGTACCAGTACCCCGACGGGTGGCCGCCGCCGATGGTCAGCATGAAGTGGGGGGTCGTGGCGACGCGCGCGTCGTTGCGTACGTCGAGCGTGATGGATCGGATCACCGAATGCCCCGGGTTGGTCAGGACGCGCTGGACCCGCACGCTGAGCGGCGCCGACACGAACGCGGCACTGGCCACGGCGAGGGCGCCGGCGAGGGGCACCGCGACCATCGCGGCTCGCCATCGTGCTCGCAGCGTGACCGGCGCGCGCGGCGCGCGCGCCACGCTCACCGCGCCGATCACCGCGATCGGGAAGAAGTCGAGCAGGTAGTTCGACAGGCTCCGCCCGGGGATGAACAGCACGAGGGGGACGAGGAACAACCACACGCGCTTGAGCGCGGGGTACCAGAGCACCAGGGCCACCAGGCCGGTCACCATCACCAGGGCCGCGGCGATCCATAGCTCCCTCAGGTCGACGCCGCGCGCCGCCCCGTGCAGCGCCAGCGTGACCAGGCCCTGGCCGTCGGGCACCAGCGGCGAGCGCAGTGGCAGCATCGTGCCGCGCCACCACGCGGCGGCGTTCCACACGATGAAGGGCGCGTTGATGAGCGCGAAGGTGCCCACGACGAGGCCGACGTAGCGCGACGTCGCGCTCCACCACCGGGCGCCGAGCGAGCGCGCCTCCAGGGCGATCGCGAAGACTAGGAAGGGGACGCAGAACCAGGGGCTCTGCTTGATCGAGCACGCGACGCCCAGGGCCACCGGGCTGAGCCACGGGTACAGCCGGGACCGCGCGGGGGCCACGAAGCGGTCCCATCGCCACACCGCCAGCGCGAGGAACGGCAGGAACAGGGCGTCGGTGCCGCCATTGGGAAAGGAGAGGGCGAAGGGGCCCGCGAGCAACAGCAGCGGGGCCAGCCACCGCAGCGCGGCGGGCAGGGCCCGGAAGAGCACGACCACGGTCGCGATCCACGCCGCGAGGTCCAGCCAGTCGGTCGTCAGGTGGTGCACGCCCAGCGCGACCAGGGGCGCCTGGACCAAGAAGGCGCCCGCCGGGTACGAGACGCGCGTGACGAAGTGGCCGTCGAGCAGGTAGGTCCAGTAGTTCGCCGCCGGGTGCAGCAGGTTCGCGGCGCCGGCGAGCGACGAGGTGTACGGGTCGTGCCCGTGTATGAGCTGCTGGGTCGCGACGTCGTTGAACGCGGCGGAGTCGGTGCTGTAGTACGTGCGCGCGGCGATCTCCGCGCCCTGAGTGAACCCGACGGCGAGGGTGGCCGCGCCCAGACCGAGGCGGTGCCACAGCCGGGCCGTGGGGTCCGGCACCGTCCAGATCGCCACGCCCCCCGCGAGACCGATCAGGATGAGCAGCGGCGTGACGATCGCGAGCCCCGGCCAGGTCGACCAGTCGCCCCAGGCGTCGACCCCCGTGGTCACCACGGCCAACCACACCAGGCTCCAGCCCGCGCGTTCGGCGAGGTGCGTCGGGCCCGTCGACGTCACGGGAAGACGGCCCACGAGAACAGCGTCTCGGCGGTCATCAGGACCAGCGCGAGCGCCGACAGGGCCGCGACGGTGACGTACCTCCGGCCCGTCCACCTCGACCCCACGGCCATCGTGAGGGGGAAGGCCAGCATCACGAATCGCGGCCGCAGGCCCACCGGCGCCGACACCGCGAAGAACACCACCGCGAGCACGGCGTAGATGACGATCTCGGCGGGCATCCTCTCGCGGGCGACGACGACCAGGCCGGCGACGCACACCACCGTGCCGGCGAACAGGATCTGGCCGGTCATGGTCGGCGACACCGGGTTGGACACGAACTTCCAGATCACGTGCAGCGGGTAGCGCAACGACGGATAGCTCTGCCATCCCCCGCGCTCGGTCAGTTGCCACGCGTGCAGCTTCCCCGTGTGGGACCACAGGTACCCCATCCACACCAGGAAGCCCACGGGGGCCAGCACCGGCGCCGCCAGCGAGCGCCAGGCGCGGTCGCGCGCAATGGCGCGCGCGGCGCTCCACAGCGCGACGGCCACGAAGATGAGCGAGACCGGCGCGGTCGCCGTCGCCAGTGCGCCGACCACACCCGCCAGCAGCCAGCGCCGCCGTATCAGGGCCCAGAGCCCGATCGCCAGCAGCGCGATCACGATGCCTTCGTTGTAGATCAGGCTGAAGACGAAGCTGCCCGGCGAGAGCGCGAAGAGCACGCCGACGCGCCGCGCGGCGTCGTCGTCGGCGTAGACGCGCGTCAGCGCGGCGACCGCGACGACCGCGACCAGCCCCGTGAGCCCGCTCACCCACAGTCCCACCACGGCGGTCGACAGCCCGACGACGTGGGCGACCATGCGCACCACGAGCGGGAACAACGGGAAGAAGGCCACCGTGCTGGCCGCCACGTGGCCGTGCTTCATCGGCAGGTGGCTGGGCCACCCGTGATTGGCCGCGCGCAGGAACCACTTGCCGTCCCAGACCGACAGGCTGTGCACCACTCCGTGGTGAGTGGAGAGATCGACGACCAGCACCACGACGATCGTGAGGATCCGGGCCCCCAGGTAGATCACGATCGCCGGCGCGAAGGTCGACCAGGAGCGCCGCGGGCTCGTCACCGGCGCGCGCATCGTCTCAGTGGCCACGGTCGACCCCCGCGACCACGGCCCGCCACCGGCCCGAGCCGAGGAACCACGCCGCGGCGCCCAGCGCCAGGGGCCCCGCGACCAGGTAGCCGTTGCCCCCGATCATCGGCGTGCCGCCCGGCCCCACTAGCACCATGGCGAGCGCGCCGATCGCCGCGAGGAACAACGAGCGCTGGGCCGACGTCACCGCCAGCGCGGTGATGCCCCACAGGAAGTACCAGGGCCAGACGGTGGGACTCAGCCACACCAGGATCGCCAGGATGAGGCCGAGCGCGCGAACGGTGTTCGGCCCACGTGTTCGAAGCACGACCACGACGATACTGACGAGCGCGAGGACCTCGCCCACGTGCTGGGTGGCGGTCACGACGCCCCGCGTCGCCGTGTGGTTGCCCATGGCGTGCAGCGCACTCGCCATCAGCACGCCGACCGACACCACCGGCGTGATCAGCACGTGCAGCTGCGTGGGGATCGTCAGCGCGTGCGGGCTCAGCCAGCGCCACCCGTAGCCGGCCAGGCCGGTCGCCGCGACGAAGACCGCGCCGGTGACCCCCAGCGCCTCGGCGGCCAGCCGGAGCCTGGTCCGGGCGCTCGCTGCGCGCCACGGCCCGGCGTAGAGGACGAGCAGTCCCGCCAGCGCCGGGAGCTTGACGGTGGCCGCGGCGGCGAAGAGGGCCGCCGCGCCCGCGCGGTGCTCACGCACGGCGAGCAGCAGACCCGCCGCCAGGAGCGCCAGCATCAGGGTGTCGTTGTGCGCGGAGGAGACGGCGCTGAAGAGGGCCAGCGGACTCAGCACCGCGAGCCACAGCGCCAGCCCGGCGTCGCAGCCGAAGCGTCGCGCCAGCGCGGGCAGGACGACCACGAGGGCCGCGACGCCCACGAGGTCGAGCGCGCGGAACGCCATCACCTGGACGATTAGCGAGTGACCCGAGGCGACGGCGACGAGGTGGGCGGCGAGCTCGAAGAGCGGGCCGTAGGGCGAGGGGGAGTGGCGCCAGACCTGCGCGATCGAGGCGTAGAGCGGCCCGCCGGCGAGGTGGTGCGGGGAGGCCACGTAGGGATTGAACCCGCGCCGGGCCAGCACGCCGTCGGCCACGTAGCTGTAGAGGTCGCGGCTGAACACGGGTGCGCCCACGAACAGCGGCGTGCCCCACGCGCCCAGCAGGGCCCACGCCGCGCGCACGCTCAGCTCGCCCGCGCGCGCGTACGCGCCCACCCCGATCCAGGCGACCGTCACCACCGCCAGCGAGCAGTAGAACAGAACGTGGCCGCTGTCATATCCGAGCCCGCCGATGCGCAGCCACCACCGGTACGAGTGAGGACGCGGGATGGATCCGATCGCGGCCCCCGCCAGCACGACACCGATCGACCCGGCGGTCCCGACGAGTCCGAGCAGGGCCAGGGACGGTCGCGGCGCGGCGCGGTCCTTGGTGGACGGCACGATCGGATGACTCCCTCTACGCCGGGGACCGGACGCCGACGTCGAGCGCCCTTCGGCTCGCCTGAAGATTAGTGGGGCCCGTCCGGCTGGTCCGAGGGCGCCGGGCGGTCGGCGGCCGCGTGCACGCCGCGCCCGTCCTCGCGGTCGTTGAGGTGGTGGTAGAGGTTCAGCATCAGCAGCGAGCTCGCGAGCGCCATCACGCCGATGCTGAAGGGCCACCAGTTGCCCAGGTGGTTGTCGAAGAAGAGGGCCACGAAGATCGGCGCCACCGTCGCCGAGACGCCCCAGGTCAGGCCGAGGGCGGCGTTGTAGCGTCCGCGCAGGTGCTCCGGCGCGATCTCGTTCACGATGGCCGAGCCGGTGGGCGTGAGCATCGTCTCGCCCAGCGCGAAGACGATCATGCCCGCGCACAACGAGGCGATCGTCAGGGCCGGCGGCAGCGCCAGCGTCACGTCGAGCAGTGCCCAGAAGACGAACCAGAAGACTCCGACGAGGGCCATCACCCGCGCGCGGCTGCGCCCCTCGATCCGGTTGAGCACCCAGAGCTGGGCGAGCACGATCGTGGTGGTGTTGAAGAAGAAGATGACCCCGATCACGTGCACGCTGAGGTGCAGGTTGTTGACGACGAACAGGCTGAAGCCCGCCTCTTGCGAGCCGTAGCCGCCGGTGAGCAGCACGAACGTGGCGACGACGAGCAGGACGAGGCGCTTGTCGCGCATCACCTCGCGCCAGCCTTCGGCGTTCTTGACCGGGTCGTCGTGGTGATCGGTCACCGGCCCGCCGTAGCGGCGCAGCGGCAGCAGGATCGCGGCGGTGACGATCGTCACGCCCGAGTTGAAGACGTAGAGGACGCTGAAGGTCACCGGGCGGTGCAGGTCCACGATGGACGCCGAGATCAGCCCGCCGAATCCGATGCCCAGGTTCACCAGCATGAAGTTGACGCCGAAGGCCCGTTGGCGCAGGTCGGACGGGACCATGCGGCCGAGCATGGTGGACGCCGGTCCCCAGCCTCCGCCGCTCAGGACCGCGACCAGGAGCCCGTAGATCAACGCCTCGCGCTCGGTGCGCGCGAAGGCCCAGCCGACGAGGGCGCCGGCCTCGGCGACGTAGGAGATGAGCATCACGTTCATCGGGCCGTAGCGGTCGGTCATCGTGCCCCAGACGGGACTGGTGCACAGGCCCGCGACGGCGGCCACCGCGAGGAGCAGGGTCGAGAAGGTGGTGGAGAATCCGCGCACGTTGTGCAGGTAGACGACGAACAGCGACAGGGTCAGCCCTCGACCGATGCACGCGAAGAAGGTCGACGCGTAGAACAGCCGCAGCGGCGACGAGATCGAGCGCCGAAAATCCGGCGGTACCAAGGTCTCGAGTATCCGCATAGGTGAGCCACGCTACCGGCTCCTATGTGACATCCCTCACAAGAAAACGGTCGCGCGGTGCCGTCGCGGACGCGGCGTTACGCTGGGGGTGGCTGCGTCGTAGCCGCGGAAGGGGGCGCGTTGTCGCCGACTCGTCAGGGGGCTAGTCGCACGGATCTCCTGTCGGAGATCGCGCCCGACGTCGAACGCCTCTACAACCGTCACCTCGAGGCTCCTCGCCTGTGGTACCCGCACGAGCAGATCGACTGGGGTTCCGGCGAGGACTTCGGTGAGCACCCGTGGTCCCCGACGGACTACCCGCTGGCCGACGGCGTGCGCAGCTCGATCTACGTCAATCTCCTGACCGAGGACAACCTGCCGTACTACACGAGCACGCTGCTCCAGCACGCCCCCAAGGGCCATCCGATCCTGGACTGGAACCACCAGTGGACGATGGAGGAGAACCGCCACGCGATGGTGATGCGCGACTGGGTCCACGTGAGCCGCTGCATCGACCCGACCCTGCTCGAGGACGGCCGGCGCGTCCAGATGAAGACCGGCAAGGTGCCCGAGCCCGAGACGCTCGCCGATCTCATCTGCTACGTCTCGTTCCAGGAGCGCGCCACCCAGATCGCCCACCGCAACACCGGCGCGCACCTGCCCAAGGACGACAAGATGGGCCGCAACGTGCTCGCGCTGGTCGCCGGCGACGAGACCAAGCACTACCTGTTCTACCGCGACCTCGCCCTCGCCGCCTTCGCGATCGACCCGTCCACGATGATGATCGCCGCGGCCCGCCAGGTGAGCGCCTTCGCGATGCCCGGCACCGGGATCCCCAGCTTCACCCGTCACGCCGTGCGCATCGCGCGCGAGGGCATCTACGGCCTCGGCCAGTACCTGCGTGACGTGCTGGACCCCGTCCTCGGCCTGTGGGACGTCGGGCACCTGGACGGTCTCTCCGCCGAGGCCGAGCGCGCCCGCCTCGACCTGGCCGGCGTGCTCGAGAAGCTCCGCGCGACCGTCGATCGCATGGCGGCCAAGGCCGCGGGCGCCACCCCGATCCTCTCCTAGGCCCCACCCACGTCGTCGAGCAGACGGTCGCAGCGCCGCGCGAGTTCGTTGGCGTCGCCCTCGATAGTGACGACCTTGCGGCGCGACGTGGCCCCGCGCTCGAGGCGCACCGCGGAGGCGCGAACGCCGAACGCCTCCACCAGGGCCGCGACGGCCGCTCGCGACGCCGCCTGATCGATCGCCCGGGCCCGCACGCGCACCACGAGGGCGCCGTCGCGGGCGCCACCGACGTGCTCGACGCGCGACCCGGGGCGCACCGTGACGACCACGCGCAAGGAGCGTCCGTCGGGCGAGATCGTGCGCGGTGCCTCGGGGGTGCTCGTGAGCCCAGCGTAGGATTTCCCCATCCCGAAGGGAGGGGAGTGGCTCCGAGTTACGCAGAGGCGGTCGCCGCGGTCGGCGCCGAGGGCCAGCCCTTCGAGATCGTCGAGGTCGAGTTCGGCGGGGTCTCCTACCGGGCCTTCAAGAACGCGCCGCCGACGATGAAGGAGTTCTTCGACCTGGCGCGCGGGGTTGACGACGTCTTCCTCGTGTACGAGGACGAGGAGTGGACCTTCACCGGCGTCATGGCCGAGGTGGACGCGCTGGCCGCCACGCTGGTGCACCGCTACGGGGTCCGGCCCGGCGACCGGGTCGGCATCGCGATGCGCAACCTGCCCGAGTGGGTCGTCTCGTTCGCGGCGCTCCTGTCGATCGGCGCGGTCTCGGTCTCCCTCAACGCCTGGTGGGTGGAGGACGAGATCGATTTCGCGGTGAGGGACTCGGGCCTCTCGGTCCTGATCGCCGACGCCGAGCGGGCCGGGCGCGCCGCCGCGCCCTGCGCGCGCGAGAGCGTGCCGATCCTCGGGGTGCGCCTGGGCGACGAGTGGACGACGACCGACGGGGTGGATCGGTGGGACGAGGTCCTCGAGCGCGGCGCCGCGATGCCCGACGTGTCGGTCACCCCCGAGATGGACGCGACGATCCTCTACACCTCGGGCACCACCGGCTTTCCCAAGGGCGCGGTCTCGACGCACTGGGCGCTCAGCCAGACGCTGCTGGCGTTCTCGTCGCGGGTCCGACTCGACGACCTGCGCCGCGACACGCCGGCGCCCCCGTCGCCCTACCCGCCGTGCTTCATCCTCATCGTCCCGCTGTTCCACGTGACGGGCTGCATCCCGGTGATGATGTCGTGCTTCGCGTGGCACTTCAAGCTCGTGATGATGCACCGCTGGGAGCCCGAGCGGGCGCTGGAGCTCATCGAGCGGCACCGCGTGACGACCTTCGTGGGCGTGCCCACCCAGTCCTGGGACCTCGTCGAGTGCCCGAACTTCGCGCGCTACGACACGAGCTCGCTCGCCGCGGTGGGCGGCGGCGGGGCGCCCGCGCCGCCGGCGCTGGTCACGCGCGTCGACCGGTCCTTCACCCGGGGGCGACCGAGCCTCGGCTACGGGATGACCGAGACCAACGCCTACGGGCCGGGCAACTTCGGCGATGACTACGTGGCCCACCCGCTCTCGACCGGCCGGGTGCCCACGGTGGTCATGGACGTCGAGATCCGCGACGACGCGGGTCGGGTGCTCGGTGCCAACGAGGACGGCGAGATCTACCTCAAGTCGCCCACCAACATCCGCGGGTACTGGGGCCGGCCCGCCGACAGCGCCGAGGCGCTCATCGACGGCTGGATCCGCACCGGCGACATCGGGCGCATCGACGAGGAGGGCTATCTCTACATCGACGACCGCGTGAAGGACATGATCCTGCGCGGCGGTGAGAACGTCTACCCGGCCGAGGTGGAGGCCGCCATCTACGAGCACCCCGCGGTCTTCGAGGCCGCGGTCTTCGGCCTGCCCGACGAGCGCCTCGGTGAGGTCGTGGCCTGCGCGGTCATGGTGCGTCCCGGGGCCCGGCTGAGCGACGACGAGCTCTACGCGCACCTGGCGACGCGCCTCGGCGCCTACATGATCCCCTCGCGGGTCGCCGTCACGAGCGAGCCCCTGCCGCGCAACGCCGCCGGCAAGTTCTTGAAGCGCGAGATGCCCGCGCGCTACTTCGCCTGAGCGGCCGCGATCGCCGCGTGCGCGTAGTCGGCCAGGTGCAGCGCGTCGAGCTCGTCGAGCCCGAACCATCCCGCGCGGTCGGTGGTTCCGTCGACCTCGTGCGCGAGCTCACCGCCGTCGGGCTCGACGACGTAGCTGATGCGCACGGTGGAGATCTGGTCGCCGTTCTCGCGACGGCGCAGGTCGCTGGTGACCAGCAGGAGCGTCGGCGAGCGGACCGTCAGCCCGGTCTCCTCGTGGAACTCGCGCAGCACCGTGGCCTCGGGCGTCTCGCCGAAGTGGATGCCGCCGCCGGGCAGCCACCACAGCGGCGGGTCGTGGCGCGGGTTGCTCGAGCGCACGAGCAGTATCCGCCCGTCGACGATGAGCACGCCGTAGGCGCGCACGCTGGACTGGCGTTTAGACATGATTGGTCCCCCCGATGCGTGGATCGGCCGACGCCTCGCCGGCCGTGCGTGACTCCCGGAAACCCGACCGACACCCCTCGCAGCAGAAGTAGTGGGTGACGCCGTCCCCGTCGCGCCAGTTCGGCGCGACGAGCGGGTCCACGCTCATGCCGCACACCGGGTCGAGGGCGGAAGCCGGCGCGTCGGGCGCCGTCTCACCCTCTTCGAACCGCTCGGCGCAGCGCGGCGAGCAGAAGTAGAAGGTCGTCGCGCCGCGTTGGCGGGTCGCCGCCGGCGCGGCGACGTCGACGGTCATCCCGCACACCGGGTCGCGCGCCGTCGCTGCCGAGTCGACGGGGCGGCGCGCCAGCCACACGACGGCGCTCAGGAGCGCGACGGCGGCGACGTTGAGGACGAGGGTGGCGCCCAAGGGGAACTCTCCGCTCAGGACCGGGCTGTGTCGGGTCGCGGGCACCTCGTGGAGGGCGCGGAACAGCACGTCGACGACGAGCCCGCCACCGCTCATGACCACCCACAGCAGGACGAACATCCGCGCCGCCGGCCGTGCGCCGTAGAAGCGGCGGTAGATCAAGAGCAGGGGCAGCGCCACTAGGTCGGCGAAGATGAAGCTGATGACGCCGCCGAAGGCGGCCCCGTGGGCCCAGAGGGCGGCGGCCAGGGGGATGTTGCCGACGGAGCAGACGAAGGAGACCACCGCGAGCAACGGGGCCACGACGACGTTCTCGATCGCGGTCAGCGACCCGTGACCGGTCCAGAAGAGGTGGGACCACCACGCAGTGGGCACGTGCACCGTTAGGAATCCCGCGACCAGGAAGCCGGCGAGCAGCTCCCTGCGCAGCATGGTCAGGTCGCCCAGGGCGTAGCGCGCCGCGTCGCGGCGCGCGTGCGTCGAGCGCACCCGCTCGCGCCAGGCGGTCGGGGTCGTCTGGGTCGGGGGCGCGTCGGCGAGGACGCGCGCGCGCAGCGCGACCTGGTACCGAGCCGGGAACGCGACTCCTGTCAGGAGTCCCAACGCGCCGATCATGATCGCCCCGCCGAGGAATTGGGCCAACACGAAGGGCCACCCGAGGAGCAGATAGAGGACGAGCCCGAGCTCGATGACCAGGTTGGTGGACGCCACCATGAAGACCAGGGCGTTGGGCCACGACGAGCCGCGCGCGAAGAGGGCCCGACCCATCGCGCTGGCCGCGTAGCTGCACGACGACGAGATCATCCCGAGGAACGACGCCCGGGCCACCGATCCGGGCGTGGTCGCGCCCAGCCGCGAACGCAGGCCGTCCTTGGGCAGGAAGCTCTGGACGGCGCCCGACAGGGTGAAGCCGAGGACCAGGGGCCAGAAGGTCATCCAGACCATGGCCCCGCTCTCCTTGAAGCCCGCCTCGAGCCAGCCCCACACCGCCGAGAGGGTCGCGGCCACGTCCTAGCGGGTGGTGGGAAAGCCCAGGTCGATCTGGGAGTCCGAGGGCTGGGGCCATCGGGTGGTCACGACCTTGGCGCGGGTGTAGAAGGCGAAGCCCTCGGGTCCGTAGATGTGCGAATGGCCGAACAGCGAGTTCTTCCACCCGCCGAAGGAGTACGAGGAGATCGGCACCGGGATCGGCACGTTGACCCCGATCATGCCCACCGTCACGTCGCGCGCGAAGAGCCGCGCCACGTTGCCGTCTCGGGTGAAGACGGCCACGCCGTTGCCGTACGGGTTGGCGTTCACCATGGCGACCGCCTCGGCGTAGGTGTCGACGCGCGCGACGCTCAGCACCGGTCCGAAGATCTCGTCGTCGTAGGCGCGGGTGCCCGGCCGGACGTCGTCGAGCAGGCAGGGCCCGACGAAGAAGCCAGGCCCTGACGCGAGGGCCGTTCCGTCGCGCACCACCGTGGCGCCCTCCCCGGCGGCTCCCGACACGTAGCCGACCACGCGGTCTCGGTGCTCGGCGGTGATCAGCGGGCCGAAGTCGCTCGCCGGGTCGTCGCCCGGCCCCACCGTGAGCTTGTCGATGCGCTCGGCGATGCGGGCGACCAGATCGTCGGCGATCGCCCCCACGGTCACGACCACGCTGATGGCCATGCACCGCTCACCGGCCGATCCGAAGCCGGCGTTGATCGCCGCGTCGGCGGCGGCGTCGAGGTCGGCGTCGGGCAGGACGACCATGTGGTTCTTCGCGCCGCCGAGGGCCTGCACGCGCTTGCCGTGCGCCGTGCCCTCGAGGTACACGTGGCGCGCCACCGGGGTCGAGCCGACGAAGCTGATCGCGTCGACTCCCGGGTGTCGCAGCAGCGCGTTGACGGTGTCGGCGTTGCCGTGCACGACGTTGAACACGCCGTCGGGCAGCCCCGCCTCGGTGAGCAGCTCGCCCAGGCGTACCGACACGGAGGGGTCGCGCTCGGACGGCTTGAGCACCACCACGTTTCCGCTCGCCAGGGCGGTGGCGGCCATCCACAGGGGCACCATGGCCGGGAAGTTGAAGGGCGTGATGGCCGCAACGACTCCCACCGGCTCGCGCATCGAGTGGACGTCGACACCGTCGGCCACCTGGGTCGAGAACTCGCCCTTGAGGTGGTCGGTCAGACCGCAGGCGTACTCGACGTTCTCGAGGCCCCGGGCCAGCTCGCCGCGGGCGTCGACGATCGTCTTGCCGTGCTCGGAGGTGAGCAACGCGGCCAGCTCCTCGGCGTGGCGCGCCAGCAGCTGGCGGAAGGTGAAGAGGATGTTGGTGCGCGACGAGAGCGAGGAGAGCCGCCACGTCGCGAAGGCGCGTCGGGCGGCGTCGATGGTCTCGTCGAGCAGCGCGTCGTCGGCCACCGGCGCCAGGGTTGAGACCTCGCCGGTCGCGGGGTTGTGGACGGGGATCACGCCCGGGGCCGTGCGAACCCGCCCGTCGATGAAGTGGGTAACCGTCGCCATCGTGCTCGCTTTCTTCTCGGCCAATCTACCGGTCGGCCCTCGTGGCGCCGTAGCGTGGCGCCGTGAGCGGTCCGTCCACGCCGGGAGGTACCGCGCCGGCGCGACGGCGTGCGGACCCCGCACCATTCAAGGCGCACGCGCGCGACGACGGCTCCCTGGCCATCGGGCCGCGCCTCGTGGTCCCGGCCGCCGACGTGGCCGTGCGCGTGACCACCTCGGGCGGCCCGGGGGGCCAGCACGCCAACCGCTCGCTTACGCGTGTGGTGGTCTCGGTGGACGTCGCCACCGCCGCCGCGCTGAGCGAGGCGCAGCGCGCGACGCTCCGGGAACACTTCGGTCCGGTGGTGCGCTCCAGCGCGGGCCGGTTCCGGTCCCAGGGCGCCAACCGGGCGGCCGCGCTGGACCAGTTGGCGCGACGCCTCGGTGACGTGCTCGCCCCGCGCACGCCACGACGTCCGACGCGCCCGACCCGGGCGTCGAAGGAGCGGCGCCTCGACGACAAGCGGGCGCGCTCGCGGGTGAAGGACCAGCGCCGGCGCCGCGACGACGACTAGCGCGTCGCCGTCAGGTGGTTCGAGATCGCGGCCAGAGCCTTGCGGATGGTGTCGTCGAGCGCCGTGTCCGTGTCCTCGTGGGGACCGCGCAGGGGGGTGAGGGAGGCGTAGCCGGCCGCGAGCAGCGCGCCGTCGTCGTCGGCGGCCTCGTCGCTGACGTCGCCCAGGCTCGGCGTGGCGGCGCCCAGTCGCATCGGCAGCTCGCCCTCCTCGCCCAGCGGCTCGCCGCCGGCGCGAGGACCGGCGGCCTTGACGATGCCGGCGCTCGAGATGCGCCCTCGCCGCACGCCGCGCAGCTCGCTGGCCGGCAGGTTCGGGACGTTGAGGTTCAACAAGGTGCGCGAGGGGGCGGCCATCAGGTGGTCGAGGACCTCGACGGCGACCGCGCCCGCCGTCTCGAAGTGGACCTCGTCGCCCCACTGCACGGACACCGCCATGCCCGAGAGCCCGAGTTGGGCGGCGGTGAGGATCGCGCCGACGGTCCCGGAGTGCAGGACGCTGCGCCCGACGTTGGCGCCCGCGTTGATCCCCGACAGCACGACGTCGGGCGTGACGTCGAAGCTGCCGAGGGCCCCGAGGATGGCGCAGAGCGCCGGAGGAGCCTCCAGCGCGAACGTCGCGATGGACTCGGCCCCGGCGATGCGGTGGCGCCGGTACGCCACCGAGGGGTGGTCGAAGACGTCGCCCACGGCCGATGACATGCCCGAGTGGTTGACGTGGGGCGCGACGATGAGGGCGTCGCGCGACTCGCCGGGCGGGGCGTCGGCGATCCAGCGCGCCACGTGGCGCGCCATCACCGCGAGGCCGGGCGCGCCGATGCCGTCGTCGTTCGTGAGCAGGATTCGCATAGGCCGTACGATAACTGTCGTAAGTTACGGGCCAGTGATGAGAAGGCGATTCAACTGATGCTTCCCTCGGGCGAACAGATCGCCATCGCGCACGGCGACCAGCGCGCCGTGGTCACCGAGGTCGGGGCGACGCTGCGCACCTACGTCAAGGACGGCGTCGGCGTCGTCGAGGGCTTCGCCGGCGACGAGGTCCCCACCGGGGCGCGGGGCCAGCTGCTCTATCCCTGGCCCAACCGCATCGGCGACGGGAAGTGGACCTTCTCGGAGCGCACCGCGCGACCCACGGTCGACGACGTCGAGCACGCCACGGCGCTGCACGGGGTGGTGCGCTGGCGCCCCTTCCGCATCGAGGCGGTCAACCAGAACCGCTGCGTCCTCTCGCTGTTGCTGCACCCCACGCCAGAGTTCCCATTCCTGAGCGAGGTTGCCGTCGCGTACCACCTCGGGTCGCTGGGCCTCACGGTGACGACCACCGTGACGAACCGCGACGACGTCCCCATCCCATTCGGGCTGGGCTTCCACCCCTACCTGGCCGTCACGACGCCCACCATCGAGGGCGCGGAGCTGGCGGTGCCCGCCAAGGCCTACGTGGCGGTCGACGACCGGCGCCTGCCGACCGGCGAGATCCTGCCGGTGGCCGGCCACGCGGTCGACTTCAGCCACGCCAAGTCGGTTAGCGGCCACGAGCTCGACGTGACCTACACCGAGCTCACGCGCGACGACCTGGGCCTGGCCACGGTGACGGTGCGCGACAGCGCCGGCGGCGTCGTGGAGCTCGGCATGGACCGCAACTTCCCCTACGTGCAGGTCTACACGGGGGACCAGCTGGAGCGCGGTCGGCGGCGCACGGCCATCGCCGTGGAGCCGATGACCTGTCCGCCGGACGCGCTGCGATCCGGCAAGGACATCGTCGTCCTGGAGCCGGGCCAGCACTGGGCCGGCTCGTGGCGGCTTCGTCGCAGCGCGCCGTGAGCCGCGTCGTCCTGGTCACCGGGTCGACCAGCGGCATCGGTGAGGCCACGGCGAAGGGCTTCGCGACCCTGGGCGACAACGTGATCTTCAACTCGTCGCGCAGTGTCGAGGCGGGCGAACGGCTCGCGGCGGCCACGCCGGGGTCGCACTACGTGCGCGCCGACGTCGCCGACGCCGACGACTGCGCGCGCATGGTCGAGGAGGTGATCCGGCACTACGGCCGCCTCGACGTGCTGGTCAACAACGCGGGCACGACCGAGTTGATCGCGCACCGTGACCTCGAGGCGGCGACGATCGACGTGTGGCGACGCATCTTCGACGTGAACGTCTTTGGCACGTGGCAGCTCACCGTGGCCGCGATGGACGCGCTGCGTGACGCGCGCGGCGTGGTGGTCAACGTCACGTCAGTGGCCGGCGTGCGACAGACCGGATCGTCGATCCCGTACGCGGCGTCCAAGGCGGCGCTCAACCACGTGACCTCGCTGCTCGCGAAGGTCGTGGGTCCCGAGGTGCGCGTTAACGCCGTCGCGCCCGGCCTCATCGACACGCCCTGGACCGCGAACTGGGAGACCGTGCGAGGGCTGGTCACGGCGGCGGCCCCGCTCAAGCGCGTGGGAACCCCTCAGGACGTGGCTGACGTGATCGTGGCCCTGGCCTCGGCGTCCTACGTCACCGGCCAAGTTGTGGTCGTCGACGGCGGTCTGTCCCTCGCCACTTAGGCGGCGTCATCGGCGGGACGGCCAGCCGCACCGCCGCGTCGAGCACCTTGGCGGCGGGACGCACGACCAACGGGTCCAGGACCCGGCGACGGGGCACGTCGAGCATTTCGCGGGCCCACGGGTCCAACAGCGAGTAAGCGGCCGCGACCACCAGTTGATAGGCCGCGCGCTGATGGGGGCCGCGCACCACGCCGCGCGCGATGAAGTCGCGCGCGGCGACGGCGTCGGCGCTCAGGCGCAGCTCGGGTCGGAAGGCGAGCAGCGCGGCGTTGAGCTCGCCGACGGTCGCGGGCGGGTCGATCGCGCCGAGGTCGCGGGCCACGCGCCCGGCGCCCATGACGTAGGCGTCGGCCTCGGCGTCGGTGATCGCGACGGCCCCGAACGTCCGGTAGGAGGCGAGGAACATGGCGACGCCCGCGCAGTGGATCCACGAGAGGAGGTGCGGGTCGCTCGCCTGGTAGGGCCGGCCGTCATCGGCCACGCCGCGCACGCGTTCGTGGATCGCGCGCACCTTGGCGATGGCCCGCGCGGCGGACTCCTTCGAGCCGTAGGTCGTCGCCCCGATGAAGTTCGCGGTCTGCAGCACCCGGTCGAGGGGGTCCTGGCGGTAGCGAGTGCTGGGCGACGCCCGCCATGGTGAGCGGGTTGAGCATCTCGAAGAAGAGCGACGCCAGGCCGCCGATCATCATCGCGGGCAGGTCGCCGTGGATCAGGCGGGCCACGGCGTCGGGCGCGGTGTAGGCCTCGCGGGGGTCGTCACAGATCACCGGCGACTCCTGGGAGAGGCCCGCCGCCTCTCGAATGCGGCGGTTCATCTCGTTGCGCAGGCGCTCGGGCGCTTCGCTCACCCAATCGACGACGCTCATCGGTCCTCCCGGCAGCTCCACTTCAGTGTACGAGGCACCACCTTTCGCCCCGTCGCGCGAACTGCGACACTGGTCTGGTGAGCGCGGCGTCGGTGGGCGGGACCTCGACCGAACAGGTCGTTCGCACCGAGGGCGACGTCACGACCCAGCGCACCTGGAACGTGGTCGTGTGGAACGACCCGGTGACGCCCATGACGGTGGTCGTGGTCATCTTCAAGCGCATCTTCGGCTACCCGGACGGCCGCGCGACCCAGCTGATGCTGGCCGTCCATCACGAGGGCCGGGCCATCGTCTGGTCCGGCCAACGCGACCGGGCCGAGTACTACTGCGTCAAGCTGCAGGTGGCCGGCCTGCAGAGCTCGATCGAACAGGACCGGTGATGGCCGCGGGTCAACGCCTCTTCGTGCGCCGTCGCGACGGGCGCATCCAGGTGCGCCTCAACGACGCCGGGCGTTCGATCGCCCGCGAGGCCTTCGGCCACGTGGTGGCCGCCGAACGCGACCCGGAGCACGAATGGGGCGCCACCCTCACCGCCCCGGTCGACCCGACGCGCGACGAGGACGATCCCGTCACGACGCTGCGGCGCCAGCAGGAAACCTCGACCAACGCCGAGCTGGCCGTGGCCACGCTGCACGAGCCGTACCTCACCGACGAGGAAGCCTGGGCGTGGCTGTGCACCCTGCAGGTCGCGCTGCGCGCGACCGCGGTCTCGCGCGGCCTGCTGAGCGACGAGAAGCTGGCCGACGCCGGCGACGACGTGCTGGGCGAGGTGCGGACCCTCCAGCAGTTCCTCTTCGACCTCGCGGAGTGTTTCTAGAGGTGCGCCGGCTCGGCGGCGCCACGCGCCGAGCGGTAGACGGTGAAGTCAGCGCGACGGATGAAGCCGACGCGCTCGTAGAGACGCTGGGCCCCCAGGTTGTCGTGGCCGACGCCGAGGCCGAGCCAGCTCACGCGGCGCGCCGCCGCCGCCGCCACGACCCCGGCCACGACGCGCTGGCCCAGGCCCCGGGCGCGCGCGTCCGCCCGCGTGGCCACTGACGAGATGACGTGGTAGCCCGACTCCCAGCGCACCAGCGCGGCCACGCTCGCGAGGCCCTCCTCGTCGCGGATCGCGAACCAGGCGACGATCTCGGGGTTGCCGGGCCACACCGCGGAGCGCGGCGCCTCGCGTCTCAGGAAGTCGGTCAGCGCCACGTCGTCGCTCACTTCGAGGACCTCGCCGTTGGCGGGCTCGTCGTGCACCGCGCGGGTGAAGAAGTCCCAGTGGTCGGCGACCTCCAGGGAGCCGACGCGAGGCCCGAGGGTCGATCCGGAGATGACGCAGCTCTCCCATTCGGGTCGCACGGGTGGGTGCGGCCCGAACCCGGCGCCGAAGACGCGCTTCGCGCTGAGGGTCAGCGCGTAGCTGTCCGTCGTGCGCTCGGCGAAGGAGAATCGGGCCGGTGCGAGCAGGAACGCGGCGGGGCTCCCGGCGCCGAGGAGCTCGTAGGCCCACCCCAGCGCCTCCACGGGGTCGTTGGTGCGCTCGACGGACATGACCACTGAGGGTACCGGCCGACGTGGCGCAGACGCCTCGCCCGGTGCGCCAAACGTCTCCATAGTGTCAGCGCGGAGACCGGGAATTGGCGACACGCCCTTGCACCGCAATCCCTGATTCTCCTAAGGCGGTGTCATAAATTTTGAGGTTGTTGAGCGTTCGTCGATGCGGTCTTGATGCCTGTCTGGAACGCTAAATCAACCCGAGAAGACCTTGATTGGGCGTCGCACTGTGTCGGGAGGACAGCCTGATGACTACGTTGGCCGAAGAGAGGCGTCGAGGCTCGCGCAATCGCACGGAGGCGAGCGTCCTCGCCGCCGAGCTCGTCGCCGACAAGACGCGTCGCGATGCCGCGCACGGCGCGCCGGTCGCGACCGAGCGCACCGCGGCGCGTCGCGCGTGGAGGATCTACGCCGGGCTCGGCCTCTTCCTCGTCGGCTACGTGGTCGTGCTGCTGGTGCGCGGCCCCAATCAGCAGTGGACCTGGCTGGACGGCTGGTCGATCGTCAGCTTCGAGTACCTGGCGTCCGCCGTGTGCATCGCGCGGGGCGTGGCGCGCCGTCCGGGACGTGCGCCGGTGCTCCTGCTCGGGCTCAGCCTCCTGTCGTGGGCGATCGGCGACACCTTTTTGACCGTGGAGTCATTGGGCGGCGCCAGCGTTCCCGTGCCCAGCGCCGCCGACGCCTTCTACCTCCTCTTCTATCCGTTGGCCTACGTGGCCACCGTGTCGCTGCTGCAGAGGGGCCTCGGACGCCTGGCTCGTCCGAACTGGCTCGACGGGGCGGTCGCGGGGCTCGGCGCGGCCGCGCTGTGCGCGACGTTCGCCTTCCACCGGATCCTGGCGCTGACCGGGGGATCGCGGATCGCGACGGGGGTCAGCCTGGCCTACCCGATCGGCGACCTGCTCTTGCTGTCGCTGGTCATCGGGGGGTCGGTCCTGCTGGTGGGTCGATGGAGCGCCTCGTGGGGCCTGCTCGGCGTGGGACTGGCCATCATCGTCCTGGGCGACACGATGAACCTGTTCCAGTCGTCGCACCTCGCCTCGCGATTCGGCGCGGACGTCAATGCCGCGGCGTGGCCGGCGGCGATCCTGCTGATCTCGATGTCAGTGTGGACGACGCCGCGCAGGGCGGAACCCCTGCGTCCGGAGAGGACCGGGGGGATCGCCCTGCCGGGTCTCGCCGCGCTGAGCAGCCTCGTGATCCTGATCGTGGGGACGATCAACCACGTGAGCCAGGTGGCCATCGACCTGGCGATCAGCACCCTGGTGGTGGTCGGAGTGCGCCTGGCGATCTCCGCGCGGAGCCTGCGGATCATGACCGAGGAGCGCCACCGCCAAGCCAACACCGATGAGCTGACCGGACTGGGCAATCGCCGCCAGTTGACCCACGTGCTCGACACCTTCTTCTCCGACCAGTTCGAGCCGACCGCCACCGCTCGGCGCCTGGCGTTCCTCTTCGTGGACCTGAACCACTTCAAGGAGATCAACGACTCCTTCGGCCACCCGGCGGGCGACGAGCTCTTACGCCAGTTGGGGCCGCGCCTGTCGCGCGCCGTGGGACCCAACTCGTCGGTCGTCCGCCTGGGCGGAGACGAACTGGGCGTCGTGTTGCTCGACGCGGACGAGAGCGACGCGTCACAAGTCGCCCAGCGGATCGTGACGGACCTCGAGACGCCCTTCACCCTTCACCGCATCAGCACCAACGTCGGGGCCAGCATCGGCATCGCGATGTTCCCCGGCGACGCGACCGAGGCGTCGACCTTGATGTGGTGCGCGGACGTCGCGATGTACCGCGCCAAGCTCGGTCAGGTCCCCTTCGTCTTCTTCGACGCCGACCTCGACGGCGACGAGAACAAGATCCGCCTGGTCGAAGACCTCACCCGAGCCATTCACGAGGGTGACTTCGAGCTCCACTACCAGCCGCAGTTGGATCTGCGCTCCGGACGGGTGATCGCCGTCGAGGCCTTGCTGCGCTGGGCCCACCCCGAGTTCGGCATGGTGCCCCCGCTCACGTTCCTGCCGCTGGCCGAGGAGGCGGGACTCATGGAGCCGCTCACCGCGTGGGTCCTCAACGAGGCCATCGCGCAGTGCGCGTCGTGGCACAAGAACGACGTCGAGGTTGCCGTGTCGGTCAACGTCTCCACGACCAACCTGCTGGAGCCGGGATTCATCGAGCGCGTCACGACCCTGCTGGCCCATCACAAGCTGCCGGCGACCAGCCTCATCATCGAGATCACCGAGTCGGTGATCATCGAGCACTTCGAGGTCGCCCAGGCGGTGATCGAGGGCCTCCGGGACCTGGGCATCATGGTGTCCATCGACGACTTCGGAGCGGGGTTCACCTCGCTCGCCTACCTGGCGAGCCTCGCGGTCGGCGAGCTGAAGCTGGACCGCACGTTCATCACGGACCTCAGTGTTCTCGGTGGGAAGAGGGACCTCGAGCTGGTGCGCGCCACCATCAACCTGGGCCACGAGATGGGTCTTCGGGTGGTC
>DAIOGY010000006.1:0-18636 GCA_036745005.1 Acidimicrobiales bacterium
GAGCGTGAGGTCGTAGCTGTTCTCCTGGACAACGGCCAGGGCGCTCGACAGCGCGGTCAGGGGATGGCCCGCGCCGGCGGCCACGACCGAGGTGATCGTCTCGTCCAGCGCGGCGTAGCTCGCGCGGGTGCTGGTGTAGACCGCGTACCACCCGACGAGCGCGGCCACCGCGGTCGTGAGAACGACGAGCAGGATGGTGAGCCGAGTGGCCAGCTTCATTCGGTGCCGTTGTCGACCAGCTTGTAGCCGACGCCGCGCACCGTCACGATGGGCGCAAAGCCCTCGCGGTGGACCTTCTTGCGAAGGTAGGAGATGTAGGTGTCCAGCACCGAGGTCTCCGAGTCGAAGTCGATGCCCCACACGTCGCGCAGCAGCTGCTCGCGGGTGAGGAGGCGCCCCTTGCGCGCCAGGAGGACCTCGAGCAGGTGGAACTCGGTGGCGGACATCTCGAGCGTCTCGTCGCCGTAGGTGACCTCGTGGCGGTCGAGGTTCATGGCCAACGGGCCGCACCGGTAGACCTGCTCCTCGTCGGTGTCAGTGCCGCTGCGCCGCAGGATCGCCTCGACGCGCAGGAGCAGCTCTTCGAGACCGAAGGGTTTGCGCACGTAGTCGTCAGCCCCCACGCGAAGGCCGCGGGTCACGTCGGGCGCGGCGTCGCGCGCCGAGAGCAGGAGGATCGGCGTGTGGTCCTCGTGCTGGCGAACCGTCTCGACGAAGGCGAACCCGTCCATGTTGGGCATGTTGATGTCAACGATGCACAGGTCGAACGAACGGAGCTGGAAGAGCGCCAGGGCCTCGTCGCCGTCGCCGGCGGCTTCGGGCTCGTGGCCCGAGATGCGCAGGGCGTCGCAGAGGAGGTCGCGAACCCCCGCCTCGTCATCGACCACGAGAATGCTGGCCACCCGCACCTCCGTGAACGCCCAGCGTAGTGAAGCGACGCCCGAGGCGTCCCGGCGGGCCATATTCGCACTCACGTGACGGTCGACTCACAGGTGAATCACAGGACCCGGTGGTATTTTTGTGCCAGATGGAGTTGAGGTGGCATCAATGACGACACGGGTTTCGAGAGCGATCGCCGGCTTGGCGATCGGCCTGTCACTGGCGGTGGTCGTGCCGGTGGGCGCCGGAGCGGACCCCGGGTCGCGCCACGCGGCGCGCGTCTATCGCGCCGAGGTCCAGGCCATCGACCACCAATATCGCGTCGCCGTCGCCGCCGCGAAGAAGACCCTCGTCGCCGAGCTCGCCGTCGCGACGAATCCGGGTCAGCGCAGCACCGCGCGTGCGCGGTACTCGTTGGCCATCGTCGTCGCTACGACCGCGCGCGACCAGGCCTTAGTGCTGCTCGGATTGCCGCCGCACGGCTACATCCAACTCTCGCCGACGCCGTCCGGCACGCATCCGTCCGTGACCACCACGACGGTGTTCACCACCCACCCGGCGGTCTGACCTCGCGGCGTCACGCCGCGACCCCGCTGAGAAAGCCCCGGTGTAGTGTGCTCACATGCTGCGCGGGGAGGTCGGTTGATGTCAACGCTGACGTCCCCGACCGCCATCAAGTCCGCCACTGACCAGGGGATCTCCCTGCGCGGCGTCACCAAGCGCTTCGGGGCGCACGCCGCGGTGGCGTCGGTCGATCTGGACATCGCTCGGGGCGAGTTCTTCACGATGCTCGGTCCCTCGGGTTCGGGAAAGACGACGTTGCTGCGAGTGATCGCCGGATTCGAGGTGCCCGACGAGGGATCGATCCACCTGCGAGGCGTCGACGTCACCCGGCTGCCCCCCTACCAGCGCGGGGTCAACACGGTCTTCCAGGACTACGCGCTGTTTCCGCACTTCTCAGTCGCTGACAACGTGGCCTACGGGCTGCGAGTGCGACGCGTGCCGCGCACCGAACGGGTGTCCCGGGTCGACCAGGCCCTGGCGATGGTGCGCATGAACGACTTCGGCCAGCGCAAGCCCGCGCAGCTCTCGGGCGGCCAGCGCCAACGCGTCGCCCTGGCGCGCGCGATCGTGAACGAGCCCGAGGTCCTGCTGCTCGACGAGCCGCTCGGAGCCTTGGACCTGAAGTTGCGCCAGGAGATGCAGGTCGAGCTCAAGCGCATCCAGCGCCAGGTGGGGATCACCTTCATCTACGTCACCCACGACCAGGAAGAGGCGCTCACCATGAGCGATCGCCTCGCGGTCTTTCGCGACGGGCACGTCGAGCAGGTGGGGCGCCCGGCGGAGGTCTACGAGCACCCGGCCACGGAGTTCGTCGCGTCCTTCGTCGGCACGTCCAACGTGATCGCCACTCCCGCGGGCCGCGCGGTGCTGCGCCCCGAGAAGATCGAGCTCACCGCAGGCCCAGCCCCCGCGGGCCGGTCATTCGAGTCAGGTCGGATCATCGACGTCGCCTACCTGGGCATGATCACCCGCTACACCGTGGAGCTGGCCGACGGGCGGACCATGACCGCGGTGAGCCAGAATCGTTCCCGTGGCGCCAGCGAGACCTTCGTCGTGTCACGCGAGGTCACGATCTCGTGGGACCTCGCCGACGCCTTCCCCCTGGAGACCACGCCCGGTGCTGAGAGCCGGCCCGGGCACTTGACAAAGGAGCTGTATGAGTAAGTCACCAATCCGGCGATGGGCCGGCCCCGGCGCGCTGGTGCTCGTCCTCAGCGCGGTCGTGGTGCCGGTCACCGTGTCGGGCGCCTCGTCGCTGACGCCACCCACGCAGGGCATGACGCCCCAGGCGTCGGTCGGAAAGGGTGAGGGCGCGCTGAGCCTGATCGCCTGGGAGGGCTACGCCCAGCCCCAGTGGGTGACTCCCTTCACCAAGGCCACCGGGTGCGTGGTGAGCGTCAAGTACGCGGGGTCCTCCAGTGAGATGGTCTCGCTGATGGCCCACGGCGGCGGTCACCAGTACGACCTGGTGTCGGCGTCGGGCGACGCGGACCTGCGCCTGATCTACGGCGGCGACGTCAAGCCGGTCAACATCAACCTGATCCCCTCGTGGAAGCAGTTCCACCCGTTCTTGAAGGCGCCGGGCTTCAACACGATCAACGGCGTGCACTACGGGGTCAGCTACGAATTCGGCCCGAACGTCCTGCTCTACTCCACCAAGACCTTCAAGACGGCGCCGACGTCGTGGTCGGTGCTCTACAACCCGAAGTACAAGGGCAAGATCACCGTGCCGGACAACCCGATCCAGATCGCCGACGCCGCGCTGTTCTTGTCCAAGCAGACTCCCTCGCTCAAGATCACCGATCCCTACGAGCTGACCTCGACCCAGTTCAACGCCGCGGTGTCCCTGCTCAAAGAGCAGCACCCGCTGATAAAGAAGTACTGGGACCTGGCCAGCCAGGAGATCTCGCTGTTCCAGAACGGCGCGGTCGTGGCCGGGGCGGCGTGGCCGTACCAGACCAACACGCTCAAGGCCAACAAGGCCAAGGTCGCCGACACGATCCCCAGCGAGGGGGCGACCGGGTGGGCCGACACCTGGCTGCTGGCCACCAACGCGCCGCACCCGAACTGCGCCTACAAGTGGATGCAGTGGGTGACCACGCCCAAGGTGCAGGCCCAAGAGGCCATGTACTTCGGCGAGACGCCGGCCAACACCCAGGCGTGTGCGATCATGAACCAGATCTCCGCGGGCGGCTGCGCCCAGTACCACGCCAACGCGCCGGAGTCGTACTTCTCCACGCTGAAGTTCTGGAAGACCCCGCTGTCGACCTGCGACAACGGTAAGAACAACTGTGTGGACTTCACGCAATGGCAATCGGCCTGGACCCAGATAATCGGATAGAGCCCGCCGCGCCGAGCGGGGGGCGCCTGAGCCATCGAGCAGGGGCGGCGCTGTGGCGCCGCCCCTGGCTGCGTGGCGTCCTCATGCTGTCCCCGCCCCTGGCGTGGTTCCTGGTCATCTACCTGGCCTCGCTGGGGGCGATGTTGGCGACCGCGTTCTTCTCGACGAACTCGCTCACCGGCAACGTCGTGTACCAATGGACGTGGTCGAACTTCGACCAGATCTTCACCCAGTCGGTCTACGGGCACATCATCCTGCGCACGGTGATCATGGCGGTCGCCGTGACGCTCACCGACGCGGTGATCGCCCTGCCGTTCGCCTTCTTCTTGGCCAAGGTGGCCACGCGCCGGTGGCGCCAGCTCCTGCTCGCCCTGACGCTGCTGCCCCTGTGGGCCAGCTACCTGGCCAAGGTCTACGCCTGGATCAACATCCTGTCGAACCGCGGCGTGCTGCCCGGCGTCGAGCGGTGGCTACACCTGCCCTCGAGCCACATCGCCTACACCAACGTGGCCATGTGGATCGTGTTCTCGTACCTCTGGCTGCCATTCATGATCGTGCCCATCTACGGAGCCTTCGAGCGCGTGCCCGACTCGCTGCTCGAGGCCTCGTCGGACCTCGGGGCCGGGGTGTGGTTCACCTTCCGCAGCGTGCTCTTCCCCCTGGTCCTGCCGGGCGTGATCGCCGGGTCGATCTTCACGTTCTCGCTCACCCTGG
This sequence comes from Acidimicrobiales bacterium, assembly GCA_036745005.1. Lineage (GTDB taxonomy): Bacteria > Actinomycetota > Acidimicrobiia > Acidimicrobiales > RAAP-2 > RAAP-2. The sequence goes on from DAIOGY010000006.1 coordinate 4,499, forward strand.
GCGACTTCATCACGCCGCTGCTCATCGGCGGATCGAGCTCGGACTTCATCGGCAACGCCGTCTACGACAGCGCGATCAACGGCGGGAACCTGCCCTTCGCGGCGGCCCTCGCCTTCGTGTCGATCGTCATCATGGGCGTCTACCTCTTCGTGGCCCGGGCGGCCGGGGCCTTCGACGCGCTATGAAGCTCTCCCATCTCTCCCGGCGCACCCTGGCGGTCTTCTCGGTCCTGGTCGTGATCTTCCTCAGCGCGCCGCTGCTGGTCATCGTCCTCTTCGCCTTCGGCAAGTCGACGGTCCAGACGTTCCCGATCCACGCCTGGACGCTGTCGTGGTTCTCGGTGGCCTGGCACGACCCCGCGGTGCGCAGCGCCCTCGTGCTGAGCCTGAAGGCGGGCGTGGCGGCGACGGTCATCGCGCTCGTGCTGGGGACGCTGGTCGCCTTCGGCATCCACCGCTTCAGCTTCTTCGGGCGCGACACGGTCTCGCTGCTCCTGGTGCTGCCCCTGGCGCTGCCGGGCATCGTGACCGGACTGGCGCTGCAGTCGGCCTTCAACCTGGTGGGCATCCCCTTCTCGCTGTACACGATCGTCGTCGGCCACGCGACGTTCTGCATCGTCGTGGTCTTCAACAACATCATCGCGCGCCTGCGCCGCACGTCGATGTCACTCATCGAGGCTTCGGGCGACCTCGGCGCCACGCCGATACAGACCTTCCGGCTGGTGACCGTGCCGATGCTGCGCACCGCGCTGATCGCCGGCGCGCTCCTCGCCTTCGCCCTCAGCTTCGACGAGGTCATCGTCACGACGTTCACCGCCGGCGCCCAGAACACTCTGCCCCTATGGATCTTCGGCGCCATCCGCCTCGGCCAGCAGCTGCCCGAAGTGAACGCCGTAGTGACCGGTGTACTGGTCCTCACCCTCGCGCCCATCGCCTACGCTGCCAGAATCGCCAGCGGCGAGAGCGTGGGAAGGACGGCGAAGTGACCGAGGCCACCCGCAGCCACGAGCGGGGCCGTCGCTTCATCGCGGTGGTCCTGCTCGCGCTGAGCTCCCTGGTCCTGGTGGGCGCCGGCTTCCTCGCCACGCTGCGGCCGCTCGCCGGCTCGCCCACGGCCCTCGCCGACACGTTCGTCGCCGTCGCGACGACGCAGTCGGCGCGCGACGCGGTCGCCACCAAGCTCGTCGACACGCTCGAGCACGACCTGTCCGCCACGGTGGCGTCGTCGATCCTGCACCGCCACGCCCTGATGGTCCTGGCGGTCGAGGTGGCGCTCGCCGACCCCGTCGCCCAACGCCTGGCGCGCCACGACCTGACGGTGGCCCTGACCGCGGCGCAGTCGCGCAGCGGCGCGCGCATCGACCTGCGTCCCCTGTACTACCGGATCACCTCGGTGATGCACCGCGTCGACCCCGCCGTGCCCGCGCGGCCCGCGTCGCTGCGCCACGGCGTCGTGACGGTGCCCCACGGTTCGCTCGTGGTGCACCACTCACGATCGCTGCTCATCACCGAGATCGTCTTGGTGGCTGTGGGCTCGTTGGGCGTCGCGCTGACCGCCGCTCGCGCGGTGCGCTCGGCGGCCTGGCGCATCGTCGCGGTGGCCCTCGGCTTCGGCGCACCGACCGCCGTGCTCGCCCTCATCGGCTTCGGGCTGGACGAGGCCGCGCACCACGTCACGACGTCCACTGACGTGACGACGCAGATCGCTCGCGCCGGGATCCGCCACGTCGGCTCGGCCTTCACCGGCACCGCGGTGCTCTTCGGCGGGCTCACCGTGGCCGCGGTCGGCGCCTGGGCGCTGGGTCAAGGACTGGTGGACCGTCGAAGGTCCGCGGCGCCCGCAGCCCCGGACGAGGTGTCTCAGGCCGAGGTCGACGCGACGCCGACCGTCACGTAGGTCCACGGGCGGGGCCCCCCGACGTAGCCCGACTCGCTCCACGTCACCGCCAGGCCGGCCGACTCCAGCAGCGCTCGCGGGTCGCGCGTCAGGTGACACCCGTCGAAGAGGCGACCCTGCAGCGGGTCGAGGCGGCGCTGCCACCGGGCGACCCCCAGGTCCGGGGCGACGCCGTGCTCCAAGAAGTGCACGGAGCCCCCGGGGCGCACCAGGCGCGCGACCTCGCCGAGCACGCGGCGGGGATCGGCGACGGTGCACAGGGTGAAGGTCACGAGCGCGGCCTCGCACGTGGCGCCCTCCAGGGGGACCGACTCGCCGACCAGACCGACGCGCGTCACGGTCGCGGGGCAGCGTTGGACCCGCCGGGCGGCGAGACGCCACGCGAGCGACGACGGCTCGACGGCGTAGACGGTCGTGACCGCGGGCGGGTAGAAGGCCAGGTTGTGCCCGCCGCCGAATCCGACCTCTACCACCGTGCCGGCGAGGCCCTCGCACGCCTTCTCGCGCCAGGGTCGCACTGCCTTCGCCCCGCCGGCCCAGTTGAGGACGCGCGGCACGACCTGGCGCGCGTAGAAGCCCACCTCACGCGCTCGCGCGCATCCGGGCGATCACGTCGTCGACGACCCCGCTGGTCGAGGAGTCCCCGGCCAGGTCGAAGGTGCGCACGCCGGCGGCGGCCCCGTCCAGGGTCGCGGTGCGCAAGCGGGTGGCCGCGACGCGGAACGCGGGGTCCTCGAGCAGGGCGGCCGCGTGGTCGAGCAGCGCGGCCTCGGCGAGCAGCATCGCCATGGGGTTGGCGACGTTCTTGCCCTCCAGCGACGGCGCCGTGCCGTGGGGCGCCTCGGCCATGACCACCACCGGGTGCAGGCGCTCGTCGAGCGCCAGGAGCACCGACTCGGCGCCGGCGATCGAGCCGAACATGGCGAGCACCAGATCGCTCAGGCAGTCCCCGTCGCGATTGAGCGACGGGATGACCAGCGTGTGCTCGTGGACGTCGGTGAGCAGGCCCGCGTAGGAGGCGTCGATCAGGGTCGGGCGGTAGATGACCTCGGGGTGGCGAGCGGCCGCGGCGTCCATCTCCTCTTTGAGCATGCCCTCGTAGACCGGCGAGACGGTCCACTTGGGACCGCCGTAGACGACGCCGTCGACCTGGGCCGCGGCGACGAAGGAGTACTCGGCCACGAAGCGGCAGGCCGATCGCTCGATGCGCTCGGTGCGCCAGGCGACCTCGTCGAAGGAGCCGACGTTGCCGCTTCGGCCCTCGGCCGCCCCGTAGGCGTCGCCGACGGCCATGCGCACGACGACGATCGGCTTGGTCGTGGCGACCACCGGGCTCACCCCGGGCAGGCGCCGGCCCGTGCGCACGATCACCGAACCGCCCACCCCCTCGCGCAGCAGCCGGTTGGGCGAGCCCACGCCGCCGATCTCGGGCGGGGTGATCGTGGCCGCCTTGAGCCCGAGCCCGGTGGCGCGCATGGCCGCGGCGGCGTCGCGCACGACGCCGTTGCTCGTGCGTCGCCGGCTCTCGAGCGACAGGTCGTAGTGGACCATGTCGAGCGTGACGCCGAGCAGCTCGGGGGCCATCACGCGCAGCGACTCGTCGAGCAGCTCCTGGCCGGTCTGGTCGCCGTCGCACACGACGACGGTCGGGGTCACCCCGACGGGTCCCGGGGCAGGCCCAGCACCTTCTCGGCGATGATGTTGCGCTGCACCGCCGAGGTCCCGCCACCGATCGTGAGCGCCTGGGAGTAGAGCAGCCCGTACGACCAGGCCTCGCCCTCGGCGCCGTCCTCGCCGCCGGGGCCGCGTCCGGTGAGCATGCCCGCGGCGCCGGCGAGCCGGTGCGCCAGCCCCATCACCTCCTGGCCGTGGTCGTCGGCCAGCGCCTTGCGCACGCTGGCCTCGGGTCCTGGCTCGCGGCCGGCGAGGGCCGCCTCCAGGAGGCGCAGGCGCAAGAGTCGAAGGATCTCGCCGTGGGACCAGCAGCGCACCAGGTCGTCACGGTCCAACTCGTCGTGGGCGACGCCACGCTCGGCCACCAGGGTGACGAGGTCCTTGGCCGTGGCGCCGCGTCCCCACAGCGCCCCCTCGCCCGAGAGCGAGACCCGCTCGTTCGAGAGCGTCACCTTGGCCAGGCGCCAGCCGTCGTTCTCCCGGCCGATCAGGTAGTCGGCCGGAAGGCGCACGCCGTCCAAGAAGACCTCGTTGAAGGCGTGGTCGCCGGTCATGTCCACGATCGGCCGCACGCTCACCCCGGGGGCCTTCATCGGGCACACGAAGTAGCTGATGCCCTGCTGATGGGGCCCCTCGCTCGAGGTGCGCGCGAGCAGGATGCCCCAGGTGGCGATGTGGGCGTAGCTCGTCCAGACCTTCTGGCCCGAGACGACCCACTCGTCGCCGTCGCGCGTCGCCGACGTGGTGAGCGAGGCGAGGTCGCTGCCGGCGTCGGGCTCGCTGAACAGCTGGCACCAGAACTCCTCGCCGCTCAGCAGGCCCGGCAGCCACCTCGCCTGCTGCTCGGGCGTTCCGGCGTAGACGATGGTCGGGCCGGCCCACCCGATGCCGATCGGGTTGATCGGACGCGTGACGCCCGCGTGGCTCAGCTCGTCGTCGATGATCAGCTGGTAGGCCGTGTCGGCGCCCCGGCCCCAGGGCGCGGGCAGGTGGGGGGCGACCAGTCCGGCCTCGGCGAGGGTGCGCCCGCTGGGGTGCGGATGCTCGTCCAGCCACGCGCGCAGCTCGACGCGTCGGGGGTCGGCGTGGTCGACGTCGGTGTCGGGCGCCGCCGAGGTCATCGGCGCGAGGAGTCCGCGTCCCTCCGTCTCCTCGTCGGTCCTGCTCGCCATGCCTGCCTCCCGGGCGCCCGAATCCAACGTAGCCCCGCGCGGCGCGCGCTACCCCCGGGGTGACGTCGGGGTGCGGGCGGCCCAGTAGGCGGGGTCGTGGCGGGCGCGCGCCTCGGCGTCAGCATCCTCGAAGCCCGGGGCCATCGCGGCCGCCGTCCCCGCCAGCACCTGGTGGTGGTCGATGTTGAGCAGCCGGATCCAGCTCTGCTGGCCCATGGTGAGGGCGATGAAGCAGGCCAGCTCGACGAGCTCGCGCTCGGCGAAGTGGTGGTGCAGTCGATCCCAGAACGCGTCGTCGAGGTCGAGTCGCCAGGTGATCGCCTCGGCGTAGGCCAGGGCCGCGCGCTGGCGCTCGTCGTAGGCGCCCGAGGTCTCGAAGTTCATCAGGTCGTCCGCCGCGCCCTCAGCGAGCCCGGCGTCGCGCGCGGCGACGCTGCGCTGGTTGCCGCAGTACTCGCACTTCACCGAGCGGCTGACGTAGAGCCGGCACAGCTCCTTGAGGTCATGGTCGACCACGCCGCCGCGGAACAGGGCCGCCCAGGAGTCGGTGAAGGCCCAGAACGCCTCCGGGGAGTGCGCGCGAACGGCCGAGCTCTCCGGGCGCGGCGTGCCCTCCAGGGCGCAGCGGTGAAGTTCGGCTCGCGTGGCCTCATCCATCTCGTCAACCGCGACGTAGGAGATCCGCTGGGGTCGGTCGGGCATGTGGCCTCCTTGGGCGCTGTCACGCTACCGCGATGTTGGCGCCGCCCTTCGAGGACACGCGGTCCCTCGTCGGTGACGCGAAGGCGACAAGGACTCAAACGTGCCTCGTCAGACGGTGATTCTCCCGAGCGCGCCGGCGTGCGGCGCACTAGGTTCGGGCGGGCCGTGAACTTCACGGAGGGGTAGTGGGGAGGCTGTATGTATCTGATGTCGCGAAACGCCCGGTTGACCGGGGGCAAGGGCCTCGAGTGGGCGAGGTCGATGCGCGACCTGGTCACCGAGACGGCTGGTCACGAGTTTCAGTTGTGGGCGAGGACGCTGTCACCCGGGTTCGGCACCGTGAGCTGGACCTCGTGGTGGGAGGACCTGTCCTCGCTGGAGTCCGCCTTCGCCACGCTCGTCGGCGACGCGAAGTACATAGAGAAGGCCATGGCTGGTCGCGAGTTCGTGGTGGATGGCATCGACGACTCCTTGGCCCAGACCGTCTCGGAGCTCTCCGGGGAGCCCGGCAACGCTCGGTACGTCGGCGCGATCTCGGCGACCCTCTCAGTGGGCGACGCGATGCGCGGCGTGATGGCGGGCATCGAGATCACGTCGCGGGTGAGCTCGATCACCGGGACGCCCTCGGTCTTCGTCCAGCGACACACCGGTCCCTACGGGGGAGTGGCGTGGTTCACCGCATTCGACAGCCTGGCTCACTTTGAGGAGTCGAACGCCAAGCTGGCGGCCGACCCGGACTTCTTCAGTTTCATCGACTCGACCAAGGGCTGCTTCGTCGAGGGCAGCGGTGAGTCGGTGCTCTGGGTGAAGATCGACTGAGGTACTGGGGACCCGGCGCGGCGGGTGTCGCGCCGGGTTTCAGGCCAGCGACGCCTCGAGCGTGATGGTGGTCCCGGTCAGGGCTTTGCTCACGGGGCAGTTCGCCTTGGCCGTCTCGGCCGCGAGCGCGAAGCCCTCGGCGTCCAGCCCGTCGACCTGGCCGACCACGCGCAGCGCGACCGAGGAGATCCGAAAGCCCCCGGCGGGGTCGGGGTCCAGGCTGACGGTCGCGTCGACCTCCAGCCCGACCGGCGTGGCGCCCGCCCGGGCGATCGCCCCGGTCAACGACATCGAGTAGCACGCCGAGTGGGCCGCGGCGATCAGCTCCTCGGGGCTGGTCACGCCGTCGGCGTCCTCGGCGGCGCGCTTGGGGAATGAGACGTCGAAGACGCCCTGACCGCTCGAGACGAACGCGACGCGTCCCGTCCCGTCCTGCAGTCCTCCGGTCCAACTGGTGTGGGCACTCCTCTTGGGCATGGCGCCTCCTTCGTCGAGGCGAGTGTACGGGTCGGCGCGCCATCGCCGTCGCGTCGCGAAGGGACCACCCCGGCGCAGGTGTTGAATGGAGGGGTCACGAGCGCCGGGAGGTCGCGTGCTGCCGATCCTGACCACCGCGCAGATGCGCGAGGCCGACGCGAGGGCCGTCGCGTCGCGCGGCGTCGACGCGCTCGTCACCGCGGCGGGGACCGCCGTCGGACTCGAGGTTCAGCGCTGCCTCGGCCGCTGCTACGGCGCCCGGGTCGCCGTCGTCGTGGGTCCGGGGCTCAACGGTGCCGATGGCCGGGTCGCGGCGGCGTGGCTGCGCGGGCGCGGCGCGAAGGTGGACGTCATCGCCGTCGCCGACCAGCCGGCGACCCTCGCGGGCTACGAGCTCGTGGTCGACGCCGCGTTCGGGCTGGGCTGCTCGCGTCCCTACGCCGCCCCGGCGCTCGCCCCGGGCACGACGGTCGTGGCGGTCGACCTGCCCTCGGGCGTCGACGCCGACTCGGGCGACGTGCTGGGCGCGCCGCTGGCCGCCGACGTCACGGTGGCGCTCGGCGCGTTCAAGTACGCCCACCTCACCGGCGACGCCGCGGCGCTGGCCGGCGAGGTTCGCTTCGCCGGGCTCGGGATCGTCGGGGAGTTCACGGACGCGGTGATGGAGAACGCGGACCTCGCCACGCTGGTGCACCGCTCACCCCAGGATCACAAGTGGAGTCACGCGGTCCAGGCGTTCGCCGGGTCCCCTCACATGCCCGGTGCGGCCGGGCTGGTGGCCCGCGGCGCCCTGGCCGGGGGCGCCTCGATGATCCGTCTCTCCACGCGCGGCGACGTGACGACCCTGGCCGACCTGCCGCCCGAGGTCGTGCGAGCGGACGCCGCGGGCGTCGACGCGCGGTGTCGCGCGGTGGCGGCCGGGCCTGGCCTCGGCCCCGACGCCGCGTCCTGGCTGGGCGAGCTGCTGGCGGGCGTCGAGGTGCCGGTCGTGCTCGACGCCGACGGCCTGGACCGCTCTCTCGTGGCCACCGCGCGCTCGCGCTGGATCATCACCCCGCACGCGGGCGAGTTCGCGCGCCTGAGCGGTGCCGGCGTGCCCGCCGACCGCATCGGTGCGGCGCGGGCCCTGGCGCGCGATCTGGGTTGCGTCGTCTTGTTGAAGGGTCCGACCACCGTCCTGGCTGACCCCGCCGGGACGGTGCGCGTCGTGCGCTCCGGGACGGCGGCCCTGGCCACCGCGGGCACGGGCGACGTGCTCACGGGCCTCATCGCGGCGACGATCGCGCGCGGGCACGACCCGCTCGAGGCCGGGGCGCTGGCCGCGCACCTGCACGGCCTCGCCGGCGCCCAACTCGACACCTACGCGCCGGCGTCCGACGTGGCGCTCGACGTCGCGTCGATCCTGCACCGGCTCCAACGCCTCGAGTGGCTGGACGCCTAGCTCGACGCGACGGAGATCGGCGTGGTCAGCGTGGTCCCCGCCGGCATCTCCTCGCGACCCTCCCCTGTGAGGCGCCAGACCGACGACCGGCCCTGGACGCTCCACTCCGTGGGTCCGCCGACGAGGGCGGTGTCCTCATCGATGCCCAGCACGGTCACGGCCGGGTCGCGCGGGATCAGGAACCGCGTGAGGAAGTCGGGCATGCGCGCGGCGAAGGCGTCGAAGTGCGGGATCGCGCGTAGGTGCGGCAGGACGGCCAGACCCTCGGTGCCGCCCTCGCGGGGGTGGCGCAGCGACGGCACCCACGACGCCATCACCATCGCGCCGGCGCTGCACCCGGCGAGAGCGGCGCCGTCGTGCCACGTCGCGAGGATGGCCGCCCACAGCGAACTCCCGCGCAGCGTGTCGGCCAGGTATCCCGGATTGCCCCCGGACAGGTAGATCAGTCCGGCGCCAGGCACCTGCGCGGCCACCGCCGGGTTCTCGGCGTCCTCGCGGGTGCGCACGTCGAGCACCACTGCCTCCACGCCCAGGCCGGCGGCGTGCTCGCGTCCGAGCCGGTGCCACTTGTCGACGACCGCCGCGCCGTCGGGCACGGCGGCGGTCGCCAGCTGGACCATGCGCGGGGCGCGCCCCGCGAGGAGGCCGCGGTCGATCTCCAACATCTGGGTCAGGTACTCGCCCGACCCGACGAGCGCCAGCGGACCGCGTTTCGCGTCGGCGCGCGAGGGACCCGGAGAAGTCATCCACACTGTCTACCGGCTCGCGCACGCGTTCCGGCGCCTCAGCGCGCCGCGTGCTCCCGGACCGGTCCGATGCGGCCCAGGTGCGTGCACGCGAACCCCTCGTCGTACTTCAGGCCGTAGCCCAGTGCGCGGTCCAGTCCGACGTGGCCGAGCCAGATCAGGCCCAGCGCGAGGGTGAGGCCACTCTGCGTGCGCCAGCCGGTGAAGGTCAGCGCCGCCGGCGCGAGGTAGGAGTGACCGACGTTGTAGATGAACGCGCCCACCTTCGGATCGCGCAGGTAGCCGACCATCGAGACGTCCGGCACCAAGACGAGCGCTGGATAGAGCCACCAGTGCTGATGCTCGCCAGCGAAGAGGATCACGGTCGCGGCGAGCACCACGAGACCGTCCAGGCGCAGGAACCATCGGGGTTTGCCGGACACGGACATGATACTCCCTGGCTAACAGTGTTAGCCTGACGATAGCATGGGAAACGGCCTCGAATCGACTCGCGAGCGGATCCGCTCGGTGTCCTATGAGCTTCTGGCCGACCGGGGCGTGGCGGGACTGTCGATGCGCGCGCTCGCCGAGCGGCTCCATCTCAAGGCCGCGAGCATCTACAAGCACGTGCGCGACAAGGACGAGATCATCGCGGACCTGCAGGCTCGTGGCCTCGAGGAGCTGGCCGCCGCGATCGTGGCCGCCGGCCCGTGGGCGCCGGCCGCGGCCCACGCGTATCGCGCGTGGGCCCTCGCCAACCCCCACCTGTACGAGATCTGCATGCGCCGCCCGCTCCTGCGCGACCGCCTGCCGGTGGGGCTCGAGCGCGACGTCACCGCGATGATCATCGCCCTGACCGGGCGGGACCACGAGCACGCCCGCGCCGTGTGGGGGCTGGTGCACGGACTCGTTGACTTGGAGCTCTCGGGACGCTTCCCCGACGACGCCGACCTCGACACCACGTGGCGGCGCGCCGTGGCGATGCTGCGCTGAGGTCGGCGGCGCCGAGTCAGTGGCGCTGGTGCGCGGCGAAGAACGCCCAGATCAGATCGTCAGCGTTGAGCGCGAAGGACTGGGGTCCGAGGGCGTTGGTGATCGAGGGAGGCATGTTCGGCCCACCCGGCCACTCGTGGCCTTCGCCGGTGATGGCGTACAGCGACACGCCCGCGCCCGCGGCGCAGTGGTGGTAGATCGTGACCGTGTAGCCGCCGTGCGCGTTGGTTGAGGGAGTGGACGCGCACCGGTCCTGCGTGGCCCACTGGGCCGCGGCCGCGGGCACCGAGTAGGTCCAGTAGGCCTGGCCGTGGCCCTGGTAGGGGTCCACGTGGTCGCTCAGTCCGTGGAACGCGATCACCGGCACGGGCCGTGACGTCGGGCACGGCTGGGGACGGCGAAGTCCGGACACCGCGGCGATCGCCGCGAAGGTCGACGAGTCGTCACACGCGAGCTGGCTGGCCATGCGTGCACCACCGGAGAAGCCCGCGGCGTAGACCTCGTTGGTGTTGACGCAGTACTTCGCCTCGAGCTTGCTCACGAGGGTCGTGAGGAAGCGCACGTCGTTCGCCGATCCCGCGGGGACCGGCGTGCCGCCGAAGAGGGGTTCGTTGGGCACGTTCCACTCGAATCCCGACCCCAGCGGGATGAACCCCTGGGGGTAGGCCACGAGGAACGTGTGCGCGTTAGCGGTGAGGTTCATGCCGGAGAACTCGTCCTGGTCGAGCGCCGTCGCACCGGTCCCGTGCATGTTCAACACGAGCGCGACCGCGCTCGTTGACCGGTAGCCCCGCGGTACGTGGACGATCACGGTGCGCGATCGGCCCGCGATCGTGAAGGAGAGGGTGGTCGACCCGCTGCGGGCCGGCGTCCCGCAACCCGGAGTCGTGGCGGTGGCGGCACCGGCCGCCGCCGTAGTGCCCGTGCTCCCCGCTGCGCTCAGCGCGGCGAGAACCATCATTGACGTCACCGACATCGCGAACAGCCGACGGCCTCGCATCATCAGCACCCCTTTGCCCCAGTGGAGGTTAGGAGACGCGCGGGCGCGCCGCGCGTCGGCGGGTGAACACCGTGGTGTGGTTCGATTGGAAGTGGCCGGCACCGGGGGGAACGATCGTGAGTGACTGCCTGGTGTGCCGCGAGGGTACCGGCGAGACGCCGGTGCCCGGTGGGCCGCTCCAGGCGGATGAACTGGTCGTGGCCTTTCACGTGCCGCCCCTCACGCGCGACGAGGTGTACCTCGGGTACCTGATGGTGACGCCCCGGCGACACGTCGCCGGCTTCGCCGGACTCGAGCCCGACGAGGCGTCGGCGGTGGGCGTGGCGATCTCGAGGTGGTCGGCCGCGCTCAGCCGGGCTGGGGCCGAGAGGGTCTACGTGACCACGATCGGTCACGGCATCGACCACCTGCACGTTCATCTCGTGCCTCGGTGGCCGGGGACGCCTCCTGAGGTTGCCTGGCACTCGGTGGACGAGTGGCCGGACGCACGGCGCGTCTCCTTCGCCGGCGCCGCGACGTGGGTCGACCAGCTGCGCACGAGCGCGACGTGAGCGCGTCGCCGCGAACCACTCCGCGCCAGAGGATCGAGGCCGAGTGCGCGCGCCGGGGTCGCGAGGCCGTGGTCGGGGACATCATCGACCTGCTCGCGGGCCGCGACGTGGATGACGAGTTCCTCGTCGAGCTCGGGAACCTGCACGCGACCGCGGTGCTCGCCGGACGCGACGGCGGCCCGGGGGGGTACTGGCCCCGCGTCTGGGCCGCTCGCGGCCTGCTGTACGCATGGGGCGAGGAGGCGACGGCACCGCTGGTGGCCGCCGCCTCCGATCCGGCGTGGCGGGTGCGCGAGATGGTCGCCAAGGTGGTAGCGCGCCATCGGATCGACGACGCGTTCGAGGCGGTCGTCGCTCTGCGCACGGACCCCGTGCCACGAGTGCGCCGCGCGGCCGAGCGGGCACTGGTGGCGCTCGCCGGCACCGACTAGCTCAGCGCCACACCAGCGGGAAGACGGCGAACTGTCCGGCCAGTCCCTTCAGGGTCAAGGAGCGCACGCCGTCGAAGGTGAAGGCGCCGCCCAGGCACTCTTGGACGGGCTGCGTGACCAGGATCTCACCGCCGGACGCCGCCCCGCCGACGCGTGCGGCGACCACCACCGTGCGGCCGAAGAAGTCGCCGGCCTCGGTCTTGACGTTTCCGTTATGGAGCCCAATGCGCACCGGCAGCGAGACGCCGGTCCACCCGGCGCCCAGGGCCCGCTGAATCGCCACGGCGCAGGCCGCTGCGGCGCCGGCGGCCGGGAATGCCAGCATGAACCCGTCGCCCTGGCTCTTGACGACGCTGCCGCCGAAGACCGCGGTCTGTTGCTTGACGACGCCGTCGTGCCAGGCGAGCAACTCGAGCCAGCGCGCCTCGCCCAGCGACTCCATCAGGGACGTCGACCCCTGGATGTCGGTGAACATGATGGTGACCGAGCCGTCGGGCGCCGTCGGGGCGAGTTCGGTGGCGTCACCTTGGACCATGACCAGGATCTCGTCGAGCGACGTCGTCAGCGTCACGCCCAGGGCATCCTCGTTGGACGTCGGCAGCGAGGTGTGCCATTGGACGACGCGCCAGAACGCGCCCTCCTCGTGGAACACGAAGGTGAAGCGAGTGCCCGTCCCGGGCGCGGCGCCGGCCCCGCTGACGCGAGCCGACACCCAGCCCACCGTGCCCTCCTTCCACGCGTTGGCGTGCATGACCAGATGGTCAAACTGGACGAGTTCGTGAGCTTCTTGGATCTGGACTCGCATCAGGGCGGCGATCGTGTCGAAGCCTTCCCACCACTCGGCCTCGTCGAAGCCGATCAGCACCGTGCCCGGTTCGCGGCTGACGACGTCGATCACCGCGCCGCCATCGCCGAGCTGGTAGTTGCGCAGGATTCGCTCGACCAGGGCGATCAGTTCAGGCGCCGGTTCCACGTAGTGAAGTTACCGTCCCCCTGCTCACCCGGGTCCGAGTCGTAGCGCGGCGGCGACATCTCGCGGCGTCGATCGTGTGCGATGCTCGAAGTGCGGTCGTCAACCCGCCGCGGGCGGGTAGCAGCCGTGGGCCTTCCAGTTCCATACCGCGAGGACGGCCGCGGGCAGGTGGATCGGGCAGATGCCCCCCTGGACGCCGCCGAGGCCGTCGTCGTAGACGGTCCACTTCGCCGCGCCGGCCCTGCGCGTGAAGAGGTTGTAGGAGCCGTCGTCCTGCGCGCCCACCTGCGCTTGGTACGACGACGGGCTCGGGTCGAGGCTCGCCGCCGCGTAGTACGTGTCGGTCGCCGGATCGAACGCGTAGAAGGTCCGTCCCGCGTACAGGCCGACGTAGTCGGTGACGGGGAGCTGGTGGTACGCGGCACCCGCCGCCAGGATGCTCCGGCGAACGGCCGGGGTGACGACGAGGTTCTGCGTCAACGGGCTCGTCGTCGTGGTCGTCGGGGCCAGGGTGGTCGGGGCGACGGTCGTCGTGGTGGGAGTCGACGAGCCGCAGGCGGCGAGAGCGAGGGCGCTGGCGAGAACCAGGGGAGCCACAACGATGACGCGCCTCATGGCCGCTCCTTCGGTTCGCGGAGTGCCCGCATTGTAATCAGGAGACCGTGAGCGCGACGGGCACCACCGATGAACGACGCACGCACGCGCACCTCAACGCGCCGCGCCGTCCCTCTTCTTGGGCTTGGGCGCAGGCAACGCCGCGGTCGTGGCCTCGACGAGCTCGACCAGCCACTCTCGACTCTTGAGACGCGTGGACGAGATCTTGAACGCGGGCTTGGCGCCGGGGTAGGGAGGTCCCTGGGCGATGCGTCCGGCGATCTTGCCGCCCGGCGTCGTCACCTTCACGAAGAGGGTGTTCTCGCACACCAGGGCGAAGTTCTTGCCGTGGCAGTACAGGCCGTACTCGCCGAACATCGGCCGCGCCGTGACCTCCAACGGGAGCATCGACTCGAGGACTGTGTCGATGAACGCGGCGTCAGTCGTCACGGCCCGAATCTAGCGACGCCGCGACGCGGCCACGACCACGCGGATCGACGAGGGGCCGCCCGCGGATTGAGGCTCAGCCCTTGACGTACGAGAGCTTCTCGGCGACGAGGCCGTTGCGCACTCGCATGACGTCGACGCCGCGCACGTGGCCGTCGGACCACGAGTACCGCCACAGCTGGACGACGCGGTCACCGGCCGCAAAGGTCTCCTCGGGTTCGAAGAGGGAGCTGGCGTCATCGA
>DAIOGY010000006.1:18646-19337 GCA_036745005.1 Acidimicrobiales bacterium
GCCCAGGCGCGACGAATCTCATCGCGGCCCACGCACCGCGTGCCGTCAGGGGCGGGATCGGTGTTGTCGAACACGCAGTCCTCGGTGACGAGCGCCAGCGCGGCGTCAAGATCGTGCGCAGCCCAGGCGGCTCCGAACCTCGCCACCACGTCCGTGGGGTCGGGTTGAACGATGCTGGTCATGTCTCGTTGATCTTAACCCGGGCCACTCCGCCACCCGCGCCCTTCTCGCGTCGTGGGCGCCGCGGTCATGATTCGACCAGGGAGAAGTAGATGAGGAACACCGCCAAGTCGTCGGTGACCGACACGCCTTCGTCGCTCCAGAATCTGCGGTGCCCTTCGCGCCACTGGTGAATCGACGCGTCGCCCTCCCCCTCGGCTTGCGCGAAGGACCAGGGAACGGCGCCGAAGGTGGTCAGCTCCGTGGCGGTCACCTCGACCTCACCGACCTTGGTGAGATCGTCGTCGACGAGCGCCAACCGCTCGCCCACGTGCTCGAATGCCTCGTCGCCGTAGTCATCGGCGGTGCCCGCCGTCGCTCGCTTCAACCCGGCGAGAACGAGCTCGTTGAGGCGCGCGCGCATCGGTCCCGGCGTGCCGAGCTCCAGGGCTCGCAGGCCGTCCACCACGGGAGACCCCACGGATCGAGTCTCGCACCTGATCGCCGACAGCGCCGCGGGGTCGTTGGGCTC
>DAIOGY010000007.1:0-17819 GCA_036745005.1 Acidimicrobiales bacterium
CGGTGACCTCGGACCTCCCCGGCGGTGGCGAGCACCGCGAGGGCCAGCGCGACATGGTCCGGCTCGTCGCCGCCGCGTGGTCGCGCGGACGCCCGGCCGCGATCGAGGCGGGCACCGGCGTCGGCAAGTCACTCGCGTACCTCATCCCCGCGGCCCTCTCGCACCGGCGCGTCGTCGTGGCCACGGCGACCAAGAACCTCCAGGACCAGCTCGCCGAGCGCGACGCGCCCACGGTCGCCGCGCACGTTCCGGGACTGCGCGTCGCGGTGTTGAAGGGCAAGAGCAACTATCTCTGCCGCAACCGGGCGAGCGGCGTCGGGGGCGGGCAGTTGAGCTTCGACGACGGCGAAAGCGTCCCGCGGGGCGTCGCGAGCCAGATGCGCCGGATCCTGGCCTGGTCCAACGAGACGGTCACCGGGGACCGCGACGAGCTGGCCTTCGAGGTCGACGAGCGGGCGTGGCGGGGCCTCTCGGTGACCCCCCAGGAGTGCCTGGGTCGCGCGCAGTGCCCCCAGGGCGCGTCGTGCTTCGCGGAGCTCGCCAAGGACCGCGCCGCCGAGAGCGACGTGCTCGTCGTCAACACCCATCTCTACGCCGCGCACCTGGCGTCGGGCTCGATGCTGCTGCCCGCGCACGATCACGTCGTCTTCGACGAGGCTCACGAGGCGCTCAACATCTTCGCGTCACTGCTGGGCACGACCCTGACCTCGTCGCGACTGCGCCACCT
Organism: Acidimicrobiales bacterium; assembly: GCA_036745005.1. Lineage (GTDB taxonomy): Bacteria > Actinomycetota > Acidimicrobiia > Acidimicrobiales > RAAP-2 > RAAP-2. The sequence continues at coordinate 728 of DAIOGY010000007.1, forward strand.
CGCCGGCGCGGCGCGCCCCCAGGTGCCCGAGGCCATGCGTGAGCGATGCGACGACCTGGTCAGCGCCGCTGATCGCCTCACGGGGGCCCTGGAGGTCCAGTTCGAGACCAACGAGCTGACCGGGCTGAGCGAGGACGTCACGGCAGCCCTGGCGCGCGCCGGCGAGCTGGTCGTCGCCCTCGTCGAGTCCCTGCGGGCCCTCAGCCCCGCCGGGGCCGACGCCGAGGCGCGGCGGGTTCGGGCGCTGGGTCCGGGGGTCCACCTGGCGAACGACCTGGCGCGCCTGTCGTCGGTGCGCGACAGCGAGCTGCTCTTCCTGTCGCGGCGCGATCGCGAGGTCACCATCGAGCTCTCGCTCGTCGACGTCGCCCCGCGCCTGCGCGACGAGCTGTGGGCGAAGGTCACCGCGGTCGCGACGAGCGCCACCCTGCCCGACACGCTGCCGCGCGACCTGGGTCTGGACGCCGTGACGGTCCAGCGCGTGCCGAGCCCGTTCGACTACCCGCACAACGCCCTGCTCTACGTGCCGGCCGCGTTCCCCGAGCGCCGCGCGGCGCAGGCCGAACCGGCGATCGTCGACGAGCTGGTGACCCTGATCGGCGCGGCCGGCGGTCGCACGCTGGCGCTCTTCACCAACCGCAGCGTCATGAACCGCGTCGCCGAGCTGGTCGCCCCTCGGCTGAGCACGCCGGTGCTGGTCCAGGGAACCCTCTCACGCGGGCGCATCATCGAGCAGTTCCGCGACGACCCCGCGGCGAGCCTCTTCGCCGTGACGAGCTTCTGGCAGGGCGTGGACGTGCCGGGCCACTCGCTCAGCCTGGTGACGATCGATCGCCTGCCGTTCGCGGTGCCCACCGACCCGCTCGCCGAGGCCCGGCGCGCCCGCGCGGCGCGCCCCTTCTACGACGTCGACCTGCCCCGCGCCGCCATGCTCCTCGCCCAGGGGGTCGGGCGCCTGATCCGCACCCGCGACGACCGCGGCGTGGTGGCGGTGCTGGACACCCGCCTGGCCGAGGCCACCTACCGGGGGGCGCTCTTTCGCCAGTTGCCGCCCATGCGCCGCACGCGCGAGCGCTCCATGGTGGTCGACTTCCTGCGCGAACTCTCCGCGGCGAGCCCGGGCCGCCCCGCCGTCACGGTGCACCCGCCGGGCGCCGTCACGTAATAAACTACTATTCCACTAGACAATGTAGATAGTCCGGAGTCCTCTCGTCATGCACCTCGACATATACCTCGTGCTCGGCAGCGCGGTCGTCGGCTTCCTCGTGGGCATGACCGGGCTCGGTGGCGGGGCGCTCATGACCCCGATGCTGGTGCTGCTCTTCGGCGTCGCGCCCTCCGCGGCGATCTCCTCGGACCTCGTCGCGGCGCTCTTCATGAAGCCGGCCGGCGTGGCCATCCATTGGCGGCGCCGCACCATCCAGAAGCCGGTCGTCAAGTACCTGTGTTACGGGTCGGTGCCGGCCGCCTTCGCCGGCACGTTCGTGATGCACCTCATGGGTCATAGCCCGACGGCCGAGAAGGACCTGCAGATCCTGCTCGGCGTGGCGCTCGTCGCCGGCGCGGCCTCGATGACGGCTCGCTCGCTGCTGGTGCGCCGCCACCCCGCCTCCGGCGCGCCGCTCATCGTTCGCCCCTTCGGGACGGTCGTGGTCGGGGTCATCGGCGGATTCATGGTCGGGTTGACCTCGGTGGGCGCCGGCTCGCTGATCCTGGTGCTGCTCCTCGCGCTCTACCCGGCGTTCCGCAACGACCACCTGGTGGGCACCGACCTCGCCCAGTCGCTCCCGCTCACCTTCGCCGCGACCGTCGGGACTCTGCTGTTCGGCCACGTGGAGTTCGGCCTCACCGCGTCGATCATCGCGGGCGGCGTGCCGGCGGTCATCGCCGGATCGCTCATCTCGTCGCGCTCGACGAGCTACCTCATCCGCCCGGCGATCACCGGCGTGGTGCTCCTCAGCGGACTCAAGTACCTGGGACTGCCCACCGACCTCCTGGGTGTCGCGGCCGTCCCCGTCGCGGCCGTCGTCGTGCTCACCATGGCCCGCGTGCGCCGCCAGCGCCTCGCCCCGGCCCCGGCGCTGGCCGTCGAGCCGGTTCAGTAGCCGAAGCGGTCCAGGACGTCGGCGCGCGACTGCCAGTCGCGCTCGACCGACACGCGCAGCTCCAAGAAGCAGCCCTCGGGCAGCTGACGGCGGGCCGCCGTCCCGACGTCCTTGAGCAGCTGACCGGCCTTGCCGATCACCATGCCCTTCTGGCTCTCGCGCTCGACGAGTATCTCGACGGTGACGTGGGGCCATTCGAACTCAGTCACCCGGCAGTGGATCGCGTGGGGCAGCTCCTCGCGCATCTTGCGCGCGAGCTGCTCGCGCACGAGCTCGGCGATCCACTCGGCCTCGGGGATGTCCGAGACCTCCTCGTCGGGGAACAGGAAGGGCGAGTCAGGCATCGCGGCGGCGACGAACGCCACCAGGGCCTCGACCCCCTCGCCGGTGCGCGCCGACACGGCGAAGTACTCGACGCGCGCGCCGGCGCCCTGGGCGTCGTGCTCGCGCGCGATCTCGTCGACGCGCGACGCGACGTCGAGCAGCTGGGCGGCGACGCCCGCGCGCGACGTGCGGTCGACCTTGTTGACCACCACCAGGGGCAGCGGCCCGCCCTCGCGCGCGCTCTGGAGCATGGTGAGGATCGTCGTCGCGTCACCCGGGCCGATCGCCGAGGCCGCCTCGACGACGGCCATCACGACGTCGACGTCGCCGGCGGCCCCGCGGGCGGTCTCGTTGAGGCGCCCGCCCAGCGTCGTGCGCGGCCGGTGGAGCCCCGGCGTGTCGACGAAGACGATCTGGACGTCGCCCTCGGTCAGGATGCCGCGGATGGCGCGGCGCGTGGTGTTGGGGCTGGGGGCGGTGATCGTGACCTTGGCCCCCACCATCTGGTTGACCAGGGTCGACTTGCCGACGTTGGGACGGCCGAGGACCGCCGCGAAGCCGCAGCGCGTCACGTCGCGTCGCTCAGGTGCTCGACCATCACCTCTTCGATGCGGCGCCCGTCCACGCGCACGACGGTAAGGCGATAGTCGTCGGTCACGAACGCGTCGCCCACCGCGGGCACCCCCCCGGCCAGGTCGAGCACCAGGCCGCCCACCGTGTCCCACCCGTCGCGCGGCAGGCTGAGCTCGTACTCGTCGTTGACGTCGTCGATGTTGAGCCGGCCGCTCAGCGTGATGCCCGCGTCGATCGAACGGTCGTCGTCGAATCGGTCCTCGGCCGGGTCGGACTCGTCGGTGATCTCGCCGACGAGCTCCTCGAGCACGTCCTCCAGCGTGACCAGGCCCGCGGTGCCGCCGTACTCGTCGACGACCACGAACAGGTGGCTCTTGGCGCGGCGGATCTCGGAGAGCAGGGCCGCCACCTTCTTGGTCTCGGGCACGAAGTGCGCGGGACCCATGTGGTCGCGTACGCGCTCGTCGCCGCGTCCCTGGGCGACGAGCGCGGCCAGGTGGCGCAGGTTCACCATGCCCACCACGTCGTCGACTCCCCCGCCGAGCACCGGGAGGCGCGACCGGCCGGTGTGGATCGCCAGGTCCAGCGCGGCGCGGATGGTCGCGGAGTCGGCGACGTCGACCATGTCGATGCGCGGGACCATCACCTCGCGCACGACGGTGTCGCCGAACTCGATGACCGAGTGGATGAACTCGCGCTCCTCGATGGCGATGACCTCCTCCTCGTGAGCCACGTCGGCCATGGCCAGGATCTCCGAGTCGGTGACGCGGCCCGAGTCCCCCGAGGACCCGAAGAGGTTGATCACGCGCTGGGCCACCGCGAGCAGCAGCGCCGAGATCCACTTGATCGGCCAGAAGCGCAGGATCGCGCCCACGATGGGCGCGGTCGCGAGCGCCGTCGCGTCGAGGTGCTGGACGGCGAAGTTCTTGGGGATGGCCTCGAAGACCACGAAGATGACCACGACCTCGAGGGCGGTGGCGATGAACACGCCCGCGGCGCCGAAGAGGTGGCCGGCCAGGACCCCGACCATCGTGGCCGACACCAGCTGGCACATCAGCACCAGCAGCAGCAGCGGGTTGAGGAACTTCTCGGGCGCGTCGGCGAGGCGCACGAGCGGTCGCGCGCCGCGCCGGCCCTGGTCGCGCAGCGCGCGCGCGCGCGACTTGTTCATGCGCACGAGGGACGTCTCGGCCATGGCGAAGAAGCCCGAGAAGAAGAGCAGCACGCCCACGGCGACCACGAGCCACGTGTCGGGCGTGGACCAGGCGACTCCGATCACGATCCGGTCCGGTCGTGGCGCGCCAGCAGCACGCGTTCGCGCTCCTCCATCCGTTCGGCCTCGTCGTCGCGCACGTGGTCCCAGCCGAGCAGGTGCAGTACGCCGTGCACGACCAGCAGGGCCAGCTCGTCGTCGAGGGAGCACTCGTGCTCGACGGCGTTGCGCGCGGCGACCGCCGGGCAGATCACGACGTCGCCGATCAGCTGGGGTATCTCGGGGAAGGGGGGCTCACCGGGCCCGGTGCCCCCCGAGTCGGGCACGCGGCCCGAGGGCTCGGGCTCGGAGTCGATGGGAAAGCTCAGCACGTCGGTCGGGCCATCGCGGCCCATGAACTGCTGATTCAGCGCGGCGATCGTCAGCTCGTCGGCGAAGATCAGCGAGACCTCGGCGAGCCCGCGCACTCCCTCGTCGGTCAACGCCCCGCGCGCCAGGCGCACCCAGCGGTCCAGGTCCACCGGGTGGTCGTGCTGCTCGTCGGCGGCGTAGATGTCGATCACGGGGTCTCGCGCTCGTACGCGGCGACGATGTCGGCGACGATCTTGTGGCGCACCACGTCCTTGGGCGTGAGGTGCACGAAGGTGATCCCCTCGACGTTCCACAGGATGCGCTCGATGCGCTCGAGGCCGCTGGGCTTGCCCCCGAGGTCGATCTGGGTGACGTCGCCGGTGACCACGGCCTTGGAGTTGAAGCCGATGCGCGTCAGGAACATCTTCATCTGCTCGGGCGAGGTGTTCTGGGCCTCGTCGAGGATGATGAACGAGTCGTTGAGGGTGCGCCCGCGCATGAAGGCCAGCGGCGCGATCTCGATCGAGCCGTTGGCGATGAGCCGCGCGGACCCCTCGGGACCGATCATGTCGTAGAGGGCGTCGTAGAGCGGGCGCAGGTAGGGGTCGACCTTGGCCATGAGGTCCCCGGGCAGGAAGCCGAGGCGTTCGCCCGCCTCGACCGCCGGGCGGGTCAGCACGATGCGCTGGACCTGGCGCCGGTGCAGGGCCTGGACCGCCGCGGCGACGGCCAGGTAGCTCTTGCCGGTGCCCGCCGGGCCGATGCCGAAGGTGATCGTGGACGTCTCGATCGCGTCGGTGTAGCGCTTCTGGCCGGCCGTCGAGGGCCGGATCGGCTTGCCCTTGGCGCCGCGCACCACCTCGTGGCGCAGGACCTCGCTGGGACGCAGGTCCTCGTCGACCATGTCGATCGTGCGCGTGATCTTGGCCGGGTCCAGCGACTGACCGGCCTCGAGCACCAGCACCAGTTCGTCGAACAGTCGCAGCACCTTGGCCGCGTCGGGTCCGTCGACCGTGATCCGGTTGCCCTGCACGCGGATCTTGGACTGGGGGAAGGCCCGCTCGATGACGCGCAGGTGCTCGTCGCGGGGCCCCAGCAGCCCGCTCATCAGGTGGGTGTTGGGCACGAAGGTCGTGGCCGTGCGGGCCTCGTCGGCCTCGGTCTCGAACGTCATCCGGGGGGCCACTCCAGGCGCCGGCCGCCCAGCACGTGCACGTGCAGGTGGGGAATGGTCATCTGCGCGTCCACCCCCACGTTGAGCACGAGGCGATACCCGGTGTCGCGCACGCCCTCGAGGTCGACCACGCGCTGGGCGAGCAGGACCAGGTCGTCGACGATCCCGCCGTGGTCGCTCGCCACCTCGTCCGCGCTGGTGATGTGGGCCTTGGGGATGACCAGCACGTGCACCGGGGCCTGGGGCGCGATGTCGTGGAACGCGTAGGCGCGTTCGCTCTCGGCCACGGGCCGCGACGGCGCCTCGCCCGCGACGATCCGGCAGAACAGGCACTCACTCATGGCGTGCCTTCATCTTTACCCACCAAGGAGCCGAGCGAGAAGCCCCAGCGACCCGCAGAGAGCGCCACGAGCGCGCCGGCGACGACCGCGGCGGTCTCGGCGCGCAGCACCGTCGGGCCCAGCGACAGGCGGCGGCGCTCCGCGCCCCACTCCTCGGGCGCCCACCCGCCCTCGGGGCCCACCGCGACGGCGGTGACGCCCGACCAGTCCGGTGATCCGCCGGCGTCGGCCACGCCGACCCCGACCGGCACGTCGCCCACTGCGAGCGGCTCGTCGATCACCAGGTCGTGCGTGCGGCGCGACTGGCCGCAGGCCTCGGCCGCCACACGGCGCCAGCGCGCCAGGGTCTTGGCGCGCGCGTCGCCCGTGAAGCGCACCGCCGCGCGGCGCGCCAGCAGCGGCACGACGCGCGCGACGCCGAGCTCGGTGACCTTGGCGATCGTCCACTCCGCGCGGTCGCCCTTCACCGGGCACAGGTACAGGGCGGTGGCGGGCGGCTCCGGATCGGTCACGACCACGCTGAGCGCGTCCAGTCCCGCGGGCGCGACGGCGCAGATCCTCCACGCCCCCCGACCGTCGGTCACGACGACCTCCTCGCCGCCGCGCGCGCGCAGCGCGCGGCGAAGGTGGTGATCGTCGGCGTCGGAGAGCGCCGGCGCGCGCAGGTCGGCGACGTGGAACTGGGCCAGCGCGGCGACGCGCCGGGGCCACTCGTCGAGGATCACTTCTTGGCGCCGCGCCGCGAGAAGAGACGCGGGGCGCGCTCGCGCACCTCCTCGCCGCGGTGCGCGGCGAGCTGGCGCAACAGGTCGGCCGACGTGTCATCGAGCGCGATCGGCACGTCCACGGCCAGGTGGACGTAGAGGTCGCCGCGTCCGCGCCCGTGCAGGTGCGCCACGCCCTCGTGGCGGATGCGGTGGACGGTGCCGAAGGCGCTGCCCGGCTCGACCTCCACGCTCGCGGTCGCGCGCAGTGTCGGCACCTCGATGGTCGTGCCGAGCGCGGCCTGGGCGAACGAGACGTGGGCCTCGTGGTGCAGGTCGTCGCCGACGCGCTCGAAGCGTGGGTCCGGGCGTACGCGCAGGTGCACGAAGAGGCGCCCGGAGGGCCCCCCGCGCGCGCCGGCGGCACCGCGGTCCGCCAGGCGCATCGTCGAGCCGTCCTCGACCCCGGGCGGGATCTGGACGGTGAAGGTGGACGTCGCCGTCACCCGCCCGTCGCCGCGGCAGTCGGGGCACGGGGTGTCGATGCGCTGGCCGGTCCCCGCGCAGCGCGAGCACGGCGTGGCGGTGACCATCTGGCCCAGGATGGAGTTGCGCACGCGGCGCACCTCGCCGGTCCCGGAGCACTCCACACAGGTGACCGGCGACGTCCCGGGCGCGCAGCCCGACCCCGCGCACGACGAGCAGCGCTGGGGCAGCGTGACCGAGACGTCGTGGCTCGCGCCGAAGGCGGCGTCGTCGAGCGTGATGTCCACGCTGACCTCGGCGTCGGGGCCCGGCTGGGGCCCGCGCCGCTGCGGCCGCCCGCCCAGCCCGCCGAAGAACATGTCGAAGATGTCCTGGACCGAGCCGGCGCCGAAGGGACTGCCGGCGCCGACGTCCGCGCCGAAGCGGTCGTAGTTGGCGCGCCGCTCGGGGTCCGACAGGATCTCGTAGGCCTGGGAGACCTCCTTGAACCGGGCCTCAGCCGCGGGGTCACCGGGGTTGGCGTCGGGGTGGAACTGTCGGGCCAGTCGACGGTAGCTGCGCTTGAGCTCCTCGGGGCTGGCGTCGTGCCCGACCTCCAGCACCGCGTACAGGTCGGTGTTAGGCACGGTCGTCCTCGCCGGCGAAGCGGTGCGAGAGGTGCTCGGAGACGGCGCGCGCCGCCGCCAGCGCCTCGCGGTACTTCATGCGCGTCGGGCCGAGCAGGCCCACCGCCCCGGCCGGCTCGCCCTCGACGGTGACCGGTGCCACGATGACCGCGCAGGTGCTGAGCATCTCGTTGCCGTGCTCGGCGCCGATGGCCACCGACAGGCCCTGGTCGAGCATGTCCTGGACCAGCGACACGACGAGCAGCTCCTGCTCAAGGATCGACAGGACCTGGCGGACGGTCTCGACGCCGTCGAAGGCCTCGGCCACCTTCGACGAGCCGCCGATGTAGACCTGCTCGCCGTCGGTCATGGGCTGCTCGGCGAGCAGGGCGCTGACCGCCTCGCGCACCAGCGTCGCCACGTGGTCGTGGCGCGAGGGCACCTGGACGCGCGCGCCCAGGGCCGTGCCGATGAGCAACGCGTTGAGCTGGCGAGAGGCCTCCGCCACGTCGACGTGGGTCGCGTCGAAGTTGGAAAAGACGCTGTGCTTGACGACCGAGCCGTCCGAGAAGACCGTCACCAGCAGGTGGTGGCGCGCGTCGAGGTTCACCAACTGCACCGTCAGGACGGTCGCGTGGCTGTGACCCGCGCCCACCACTACCGAGGTGTAGCTCGTCAGCTGGGAGAGCAGCGTCGCCGTGCGCTCCAAGACGTCCTCGACCTCGCCGCGCACGTTGGCGAAGAAGTCGCGGACCGTGACCTGCTGGGCCGGGCCGAGGGTGCCGGTCGTGAGGTGGTCGACGAAGTAGCGATAGCCCTTGTCGGTCGGCACCCGGCCGGCCGACGTGTGGGGCTGGGCGAGGTAGCCCTCGCGCTCCAGGGCCACCATCTCGGAGCGCACGGTGGCCGGCGACACCGCGAGGTCGGCGTTGGAGGCGACCGACGACGAGCCGACCGGCTGGGCGGTGTCGACGTGCTCGATCACGACCGCCTCGAGGATCGTGGCCTTGCGCGCGTCGAGGTCCGCGGGCGACGTCTGAGTCTGGGGCGCGCGACGAGCCATTGGTCCTCCTGCTAGCACTCGATTCTACCGAGTGCCAGCGCGGGGGCACCGCGCGGGCGCGCGACGCTCAGTCGTCTTCGAGCTTGAGCGCGGCGACGAACGCCTCCTGGGGCACCTCGACCCGGCCCAGGTTCTTCATGCGCTTCTTGCCCTCCTTCTGCTTCTCGAGCAGCTTGCGCTTGCGGGTGATGTCGCCGCCGTAGCACTTGGCCAGCACGTCCTTGCGCCGGGCCTTGACCGTCTCGCGCGCGATCACCCGCCCGCCGACCGCCGCCTGAATGGGGACGTCGAACATCTGGCGCGGAATCAGCTCGCGGAGGCGCTCGGCCATGCGCCGTCCGTAGAAGTCGGCGTTGGAGCGGTGCACGATGGTCGAGAACGCGTCGACCGGCTCGTGGTTGATGAGCAGGTCGACGCGCACGAGCGGGCTGGTGACGTACCCGCTCGGCTCGTAGTCGAGGCTGGCGTAGCCCTTGGTGCGGCTCTTGAGCGCGTCGAAGAAGTCGATCACCACCTCAGCGAGGGGGATCGTGTAGCGCAGCTCGACGCGCTCGGTCGAGAGGTACTCCATCTTGCGCATCTCGGCGCGACGCCGCTGGCACAGATCCATCACCGGACCGAGGTACTCGGCCGGCGTGAGGATCGTGATCTCGAGCAACGGCTCGTCGACGTGGTCGAGGCGGCTGGGGTCGGGCAGGTCCGTCGGGTTGTCGATGTCGACCTCGGTGCCGTCGGTGAGGAAGGCCCGGTACGCGACCGACGGGGCGGTGGCGATCAGCACCAGGCCGAACTCGCGCTCGAGTCGCTCGCGCACGATCTCCATGTGCAGCAGGCCGAGGAATCCGCAGCGAAAGCCGAAGCCCAGCGCGTGGCTGGTCTCGGGCTCGTAGGTGATCGAGGCGTCGTTGAGCTTGAGCTTGTCGAGCGCGTCGCGCAGGTTGCCCAGGTCGTCACCGTCGATCGGGTAGATCCCGCAAAAGACCATCGGCTTGGGATCCAGGTAGCCCTCGAGCGCGGCCCCGGCCGGCCGCGCGGCCTCGGTGACGGTCTCGCCCGAACGCGCCCCGCCGACGTCCTTGATCCCGGCCACGAGGTAGCCGACCTCGCCGGGACCCAGGATCGACACCGGGACCATCTCGGGGGTGCGCACGCCGATCTCCTCGATGTCGTGGTTGGTGCCGGCCTGCATGAGGCGGATGCGCGCGTGGTCGCGCAGCGAGCCGTCCATGACCCGGATCGAGCTGATCACCCCGCGGTACTGGTCGTAGATCGAGTCGAACACCAGGGCCCGCAGCGCCGCCTCGGGGTCGCCCGCGGGCGCCGGGATCCGCTCGATCACCGCGTCGAGGAGTGCGGGCACGCCCTGGCCCGTCTTGGCCGAGATCAGCAGGACGTCGGCCGCGGCCAGTCCCAGCACGCGCTCGAGCTCCTCGCTGCACCGCTCGGGGTCGGCCGCGGGCAGGTCGATCTTGTTCAGCACGGCCACCACCTCGAGGTTGTGCTCGAGGGCCTGGTAGCAGTTGGCGAGCGTCTGGGCCTGGATCCCCTGGCTGGCGTCGACGAGCAGGACGGCCCCCTCGCAGGCGGCCAGCGAGCGGCTGACCTCGTAGCCGAAGTCCACGTGGCCGGGCGTGTCGATGAGCTGGAGCACGTAACCCTGGTACTGGACCCGCACGTTCTGGGCCTTGATGGTGATGCCGCGCTCGCGCTCGATGTCCATCGAGTCGAGGTACTGCGCGCGCATCAGTCGCGGATCGACGGCGCCCGTGAGCTCCAAGATGCGGTCCGACAGCGTCGACTTGCCGTGGTCGACGTGCGAAATGATGGAAAAGTTCCGGATTCGGTCCGGCGTCACGGACGTCGAGGGAGTGGCCACGGTGCATTCAGGCTACCCCTCGTGCGCGAGCGAACCGCCCGCGAAGGCCGTCACGAGACGACTGGTAACCTTGTCGAGCCGCCGCCGAGTCGCGGCCCGATGAACGAGGACCCCGTGGCCAACATCAAGAGCCAGATCAAGCGCAACAAGCAGAACGTCGTCGACCGCGAGCGCAACAAGGCCGTCAAGTCCGAAGTGCGCACACGCACCAAGAGCGCCGTGGCGGCCGCCGGCACCGAGTACGAGGAGTCGGCGCTGCGCGCGGCGATCCAGCGTATCGACAAGGCCGCCGCCAAGGGCATCATCCACAAGAACCAGGCCGCCAACAAGAAGAGCGGCCTGATGCGCCGCGTCAACGCGAGCCGCGGGGGCTGAACCCGGCCGCGCCAGCCATCGCGTCAGCGGCGCAGGGCGCCCTTCGTCATCATCGCGAGTCGCGCGACCAGCACTTCGATCACGGTGAGGTCGGTGACGTCGCCGTCGCCGTCGAGGTCCACGCCGCCGAAGCTGACGCCGCCCTTCAGGTCGACGTCGGCGTTGGTCACCCACCTCACGGCGGTCGCGATCCGTTCGGATCCGAGGCGCTGGCTCGTGCGCAGCAGCTTCTCGGCCGGATAGGCGCTCATCGACAGCAGCGCCGCCGCCTCGTCACGACCGCCCGCCCCGCTGCCCTCCAGGCGGGCCATCGCCAGGTAGTGACGTTGCAGGAGGTTGACGATCTGCAGGCCCGCGCGGTCCTTGGAGTCGAGCATGCGCCGGGCGGTCACGATCGCCTGCGTCGCGTCGCCCCGGTCGATCGCGTCGGTGAGGTCCCACGCGGGCACTCCACCGGCGTCGCCGACGTAGTCCTCGACGTGGTGGATCTTGAGCGGGGCCGATCCGTAGATCGAGCGCAGGGAGCGGGCCAGGGCGTCGACTCGGGCGACGTCGTCACCCACTCGATCCGCGACGAAGTGGATCGTCGCCGGGTCCGCGGTCACCGCGTAGTGACGGAACGTCTCCTCGACGAAGTCGGCGCGCACGCGCGCGCCTGACCCCACGTTGACCTCGAGCACGTCGCCCGCGGCCTTGACCAACCGGTTGCTCTTGGCCCCCACGACCGCGACGACGAGGGTGGTCGCCGGGCTGGGACTCTGCATCCAGCCCGCGAGCTCGGCCGCCTCGTCGGCATTCAGCAGCTGCGCGTCGCGCACGACGACCACGCGCCGATCGACGAGGAACGCCGGCGTGTTGAGGGCCTCGAGGACCCGAGGCAGCACCGGTTCGCCTCCGCTCGTCACGTCCTTGGCGGTGAAGTCCTGGAGGGCGAGCGACGGATCGAGGTCTCCGAGCGCGTCGGCGACCGCGGTGTGCAGCGCGTCGTAGACCATCGTGGCGTCGGTGCCCACGACCGCGATGACCGGGCCGGTCACGCCGCCTCCAAGACCGCGGCGATGGCGTCGCGCACCCGCACCGTGGCGCCCACGTCGTGAGCGCGCACCACGCGACAGCCCGCGGCGATGCCGACGGCGGCGGCGGCGAGCGAGGCGTCGCCCCGGTCGTCCACCGCCAGGTCGAACAGGACGCCGAGGAACGTCTTGTTCGAGGCCGAGAGCAGCACCGGCGACCCGAGACCAGCGAAGCTCGCCGAGCTGCGCAGCAACTCCAGCGACTGCGACGCCGTCTTGCCGAGGTCCAGGCCCGGGTCCAGGATCACCTGGGCCGGCGCGAGTCCCGCGTCGTAGGCCCAACGGCGGCGCTCGAGGAGGAAGTCACGCACGGTCGCCGTGACGTCGTCGTAGTGCGGATGCGGGTCGGCGACGCGCGGGGCGAGGCGAATGTGGGTGGCGACCACGGTGGCGTCCGCGGCGGCGGCGGCCTTGAGGTAGTCCGGGTCGGCGAATCCGCTGATGTCGTTGCCGACGACGGCCCCGGCGGCGAAACCCTCGGCCGCCACGCTCGCCCGCCAGGTGTCAACGCTGAGCGGCACGTCGAAGCGACGGCGGAGCTCTTCGATGACCGGCACGACCCGGTCGAGCTCTTCGGCTTCGGAGACGTCGGCGCCCGGCCCGGCCTTCACCCCGCCGACGTCGAGCAGGTCCGCGCCTTGTGACACGAGCGCGTCGGCGCGCGCCAAGAGCGCGTCGAGGTCGGGGGTGGCCGCGGGCTCGAAGAAGGAGTCGGGCGTGCGGTTGAGGATGCCCATCACGAGCGCCCGCGTGGTCACGTCATAGAGCCTCGAGCCGAGCGCCAGCGCCAGGGGTGAGACCGGCGTGACGGCGTTCACTAGTAGAGGCGGCTGGCGAGGCGTCGTCGGTAGGAGACGTAGCGCGGGTCGTCGGGACCGAGGGCGTCGAGGACTTCGAGCAGGCTGGCGCGCGCGCCCTCGTCGGACCCGGACTGGTCGAGCAGATGCTCGAGCGTGAGATCGAGGTCGCCGGCGAGCGAGACCCCGGCGCGCTGCAGGCGCACTCGCGCCAGCACGGTCTTGGCGGCGACCTGGGACTCGAAGGGGGTGAGGACGGCTTCGGACTCGTCGAGACGACCCTCGTCGCGCAACAGTTCACCGAGCTCCACGGCCGCCGTCACGTTGTCGGGTTCCGTCTCGAGGGCCTGGCGCAGCGACGCCTCGTCACCCGCCGCCACGAGGTGGTCCACCACTCTGGCCCCGGGTGCGAGCCGCTCAACGAAGTCGCGCACCGGACCCTCCGGCAAGGCACCCACGAAGTGATCGACGATCTGTCCGTCGCGCAGGGCGAAGACCGCCGGAATCGACTGCACCGAGAAGGCCTGCGAGACGCGGGGGTTGGCGTCGACGTCGACCTTGGCCAGTTCCACGGCGCCGTTGGTTTCGCCGATGACCTTCTCCAAGATCGGACCGAGCGTCTTGCACGGACCGCACCACTCCGCCCACAGGTCCACCACGACCGGTACGGTCTTGGACCGTTCGATGACGTCGGTGGCGAATGTCGCGTCGGTGACGTCTTTCACGCCGGTCAGCCTAACGGCGACGTCGTTCGAACGGAGGGGCCCAAGACCACTGTTAGCCTCGGCGCGTATGGACGCGGTCACGGGCATCGACGAGGCTCGCGTCAGCGCGTGGATGGCCCACCACGTGGGCGCGCGCACCCCGCTGGACTACGAACTGATCGCCGGCGGGCGATCCAATCTCACCTTCGCGGTCACCGACGCGACCGGCCGGCGCTTCGCCCTGCGTCGGCCCCCGGTGAGCCACGTGCTGCCCACCGCCCACGACATGGTCCGCGAGCACACGGTGATCTCGGCCCTGTACCCGCTGGGGATCCCGGTGGCGCGCCCCCTCGGCCTGTGCACCGACGACTCCGTCAACGGGCGGCCGTTCTACGTCATGGAGTTCGTCGAGGGGGCGATCCTGCGCGACCGCGACCAGGCCGTGGCCACCTACGGCGAGGCCACCCGCGCCGTGATCGGCGACCGGCTCGCCGAGACCCTGGCCCGGCTCCACGACGTCGACGTCGACGCCGCCGGCCTCGGCGACCTCGCTCGCCACGAGGGCTACGTCGATCGCCAGCTGCGGCGCTGGCGCACTCAGTACGACCAGATGCACGTCGACGGCGTCGACGACGACGGGCTGGTCGCGGCGGTGGGCGACCAACTGGCGGCCGAGATCCCGCGCCAGCAGCGCGTCGCGATCGTGCACGGCGACTACCGACTCGACAACACGGTCCTGCGCGAGGACGGCAGCGTGCGCGCCATCCTCGACTGGGAGATCTGCACCCTCGGCGACCCGCTGGCCGACGTGGGCATGCTGCTCGTCTACTGGGCCGAGCCCGACGATCCGATGTCGGCGCTGCTCGTGTCGGCGCCGACGATGGCGCCGGGATTCGCCACCCGTGACCAGGTGCTCGAGTCGTACGCGCGCCACACGGATTTGGACGTCTCGGACATGGCCTACTATCGAGCGTTCGGCTACTGGAAGCTGGCTTGCATCCTCCAAGGGGTGTTCGCGCGCTACCGCGCGGGCGCCACCGCCGGGGACCAGGGCAGCGTTACGGAGTACCCGCGCCACATTGCCACTCTGGCCCAGACCGCCAGAGAGACCCTGGAGCAGACCTGATGGACGACGAGATCTACGACCGCATCATCTTCCTTGCGGACCCCGATCTCCACGAACCGGTGCTGGTCGTCGCCCTGGAAGGCTGGATCGACGCGGGTCTGGGCGCCAGCACCGCGCTGGGGACGCTGCTCAACGCGATCCCCACCGAGGTCCTGGCGACCTTCGACACCGAGTACTTCATCGACCAGCGGGCCCGGCGCCCGATCGCGCGCATCGTCGACGGCATCACGACCGAGCTCACGTGGCCCGAGATCCAGCTGCGCTACGGGCGCGACGGCGACGGCGCGGACATCATCTTTCTGATCGGGCCGGAGCCGGACTTCCACTGGAGCGACTTCATCGACGTGGTGACCGACGCGGCCGGCCGCTTCGACGTGCGCCTGGTGGTCGGCCTCGGCGCCTTTCCGGCCCCGACGCCCCACACCCGCCCGGTGCGCGTCATCGGCACGGTGCCCAAGGCCAGCCGCCACCTGCTCGACACCGTGGGCAGCGTCAGCGGCGAGCTCGAGGTCCCCGCCGGCATCAGCGCCGCGCTGGAGCTCGGCTTCGCCGAGGCCGACCTCGACGTCATCACGCTGTGGGCCCGCGTGCCCCACTACGTGGCGTCGATGCCGTACCCTCAGGCGGCCGCCGCCCTCGTCGAAGGACTGGCGCGAGTCGCCGGGCTGACCCTCGACGCGAGCGCCCTGCGGCCCGCGGCCGACGAGGCGCGCCGGCGCGTCGACGAGTTGGTCACGAACAACCCCGAGCACACCTCGATGGTCGAACAGCTCGAACAGGCCGCCGACCAGACGGAGGGCACGTCGCTGGGTACCGAGTTGCCCAGTGGCGACGAGCTGGCGGCCGAGCTCGAGAGGTTCCTGCGCGGCGAGGCCGGCTGAGCGATTCAGGGGTCGACGTCGCCTGACTCGATCGCGAGCCCCAGGCCCAACGCGTAGCCCTCGAGGAACACCGCGGACTCGCCCTGGCGCGGGTGCCGGTTCGCCAGGTCGTAGAAGGCCGGCGAGTGGTCGGCCTCGTGCAGATGGGCCAGCTCGTGCACGAGCACCGCGTCGATCACCCACTCCGGGCACTGGCGAAGCCGCGTGGACACCCGGATGTCGCGCGACGCGGGCGAGCACGACGCCCAGCGTGCGCGCTGGTTGGTGACCCAGCGAACGGTGTTGGGAGCCACGCCGTCGTTGTAGAGGTCGGCGAGCACCCGGGCGCGCTCCTCCAAGGCGCCGTCACCGGCCGAGGACTGCGGGCGCTGGGTGAGCAGGCGCTCCACCAGGTCGTCGACGAAGGCGGCGCGCTCGCGCCCGCGGAGGCGCGCCGGAATCTGGACCACGATGCGACTGCCCGACCAGTGCGCCGCGCCCGTCTTCTTGCGCCGGGTCGACGCACGGATCTCGACCTCGGGCCGGTCGAAGCGCGGCGGCTCGATCAGGACGGAGGTGTCGGCCACCGAAGCCGTGCGCCGGTCCATCAGACGATGACGTTCACCACGCGCGGCGGTCGCGACACGACCCGCGCCGGAGTGCGCCCACCCAGCGCCGCGGCGATCTTGGGGTCGGCCAGGGCTCTCGCGGCGGCGGCGTCGGCGTCGATGTCCGGGGCCACTTCCAGGCGCGAGCGGACCTTGCCGTTGACCTCCACCACCATGGTCACGGTCCTCTCTCGCACGAGGTCGGCGTCAGCCTCGGGCCACGGCTGGAGGTGGACGGTCTCTCGCTCGGGGTGGCGGATCTCCCAGAGCTCCGCGGTGACGTGCGGGGCCATCGGCGCGAGCAGCAGCAGCATGGTGTCGACGGCCTCGTCGAAGGCGTCGTGGTGCGCCCCGGTCTCGGTGCGCGCCCACTTGGACAACGTGTTCATCAGCTCCATCAGGGCCGCCACGGCGGTGTTGAAGTTCCATCGCTCGAGGTCACTCGTCACCCGGACGATCGTCCGGTGCACCGCGCGGCGGACGTCGAGGTCGCGTTCGTCCGCCGCGTCGTGCCAGATGACGTCGTCACCGTGAGCGAAGCGCCAGACTCGGTCCAGGAAGCGCCCGCAGCCCTCGATCACGTCCTCGGATTGGTCGACCCAGTCCATGTCGTCGGCCGGTGATCCGACGAAGAGGTGGAACAGCCGCAGTCCGTCGGCCCCCACGGTCTCGTAGTAGGCCTCGACCGAGCCGCCCTTGCCTAGGAGCGAGCGAAAGGCCGAGGCCGCGCTTTG